>DATEWS010000299.1:0-3010 GCA_035257785.1 Pyrinomonadaceae bacterium | reverse complement strand
CGGCGTGACCGATTCCGATCCACCAGACGAAGTTGAGAATGGCGACACCCCACGCCACCGGAACATTGACGCCCCACAAACCGATGCCGACGAACACGAGGTTCGTCATCGTCAGCAGCATTAGCTGGAAGAGTGCGAAGGAGATCGCGAAGCCGAAGAACCATGCCAGCGACGTCTTGCGTTTCAAGACAATCGAGCTGATCTTGTCGGTCACTGATGCAAACGTCAGCCCCGGATCAATCATCGGCGTGGTCGAATGCATCGGACCTTCGGTATATGGTTTTGGCTCTTCGTCCTGCATTTTCAATCCATCCACAGATTACGCAGATTGTTTTATTTTAACTGTGTAATCTGTGGATTAGGGTTCTTCAACTGCGACAAATAAGTCGTACGCGGTCGAGTATTCAAGTCTCCAAGCAACGAATAATTGCGCTCGCTTCGTTTCAATTTCGACACGCGACTATTCGGATCGTTCGTGTCGCCAAAAACGATCGCTTCAGTCGGACAAACTGCCTGGCACGCTGTGATGATCTCGCCGTCTGTTACTTTTCGATCCTCGAGCTCGGCCTGAATCTTCGCGTTCTGAATGCGCTGCACGCAGTAAGTGCACTTCTCCATGACTCCGCGGCTGCGCACTGAAACGTCAGGATTGCGCATCAGTTGATACGTCGGCGTATTCCAATCCTGGTAAAGGAAGAAGTTAAACCGTCGCACTTTGTAAGGGCAGTTGTTCGAACAATACTTCGTGCCAACACAACGGTTGTAGACCATGTCGTTCAGGCCTTCGGCACTGTGGACCGTAGCGTGAACCGGACAAACAGGTTCGCACGGCGCATTCTCGCAGTGCATGCACGGCACGGGCATGAAGTTGGTAGCCTCCGGATGACTTGGATCGAAACCTTTGAAGTAGGTATCGACGCGAATCCAGTGCATCTCGCGACTGCGCACCACTTCGGTCTTACCGACGACGGGAATGTTGTTTTCTGACTGGCAAGCGACGGTGCAGGCGTTGCAACCGATGCAATTGTTCAGATCGATTGCCATGCCCCAGGCGTAGTTCGGCGTGTTCTCATCCTGGTTCGTGTAGGGATAATCAGGATAGAGCGATGGATGATTGTGGCCCTCATCTTCATGCTTTTCGCCGTTAAGAAAATCGGCGAGCTTTAGGGAGCGAACGACGTCGCGTTCTTCGGTGCTGAACTTTGGATCTTCGAGATTGAAGTGGAGCTGCGTTGTCGCTAGAAGATGATCACCGGTAACTCTGCTTACCTGCACGCCCGTTTGGAACCAGGGCGCGAACGAAGTTCGGATCTGGTAAGCATCGAAGCCGACGATCTCATTCGGTGCTCCCATTCCGATCTCGCCGCTTCCGACCTTTCCCGCCAAACGGCGTCCATAACCGAGGTGAACAGTGATCACTCCGTCAGGCTGGCCCGGCATGATCCACAGCGGCGCCTGGACTGAATATCCCTGCGGGTTGGTGATAGCAACCACCGGCACGTAATGCTCGCGTCCTTTTATGGCGCCACCGTTGTCGTTAGTACCGGCGATCTGTTGAGCAGAATTCGGACTGACGACAGCGACGTTGTCCCATGTCACTTTTGTTAACGGGCGCGGAAGTTCCTGCAACCAGCCGTTGTTTGCATAGCGACCGTCGTAGATCGAAGGATCGGTGCGAAACACGAGTTCGAAACCGCTTGCGGCTGGTTGTTGCGTCGAGGTTTGTTGACTCGCCCAGGCGGAATTCAACGCAACAGTCTTCGGTTTGAACTGTGAATCAGGAATAAAACCGTCGTGAATCGTCTTGCGCCACCAGTTTTCAAAATCCTGTGAAGGCGATGGAGTAGGTGCAGGTGCAGTAGCAGGAGCAGAAGCAGAAGCAGGAGCAGTAGCAGGAGCAGGAGTTCCAGGTGCAGATGTGGATGCCGGAGCTTGTTGACTATTTCCTGCTCCTGCTGTCTGCCCCTGCCCCTGATTCGACCGCTGCTTCTGCCAGTAGGTCTTCACGATCTCGTACGGCTTGCGATCGTACTCTTTTGAAAACACAGCCAGCAGTTCGTATGGTGTCTTGCCTTCGTAGAGTGGTTCGATTAGAGGCTGCATGATCGTGACGGTGCCATCGTAAGAACGCGCATCGCCCCACGACTCGAGATAGTGCGCAGCAGGCACGTGCCAATGACACCACTCAGAAGTTTCGTCTTTGTACTCACTCAGGTGGACACGCAATTTAACTTTCTTTAGCTGTTCGACAAATGCGAGATCGGCGGGCGCGTTGTAAACAGGATTGCCGCCGACGATCACCAGCAACTCAACCTGGCCGCCATTGATGTCGTTGATGAGTTCCTGTAGCGATTGCCGGTGATCGACCGGGTTGACCTCGATCGGATCCGTGTAGAAAACAGTCTTCCCAACGTTACCCAGCGCGTTGTTCATCGCGTGCGCAAGCGCGTGGATGATTGGCGGTTGTTCACAACCCGCGACCACGATGCTCGCGCCTTTGTGTTGTTGCAGATCGCGAACCAGCGGCTCAATCCAGGCGAGATTTACCGTCGCGCCGCCGCCCTGGGTCCCGACTCCAGCGGCGATAGCTTTAGCGGTTGCTTCGAATTCACTCGGTTTAACTTCCCACGAGTGATCGGCGAGCGCGCCCGTGTTCGAAGGCGTAGTCTCAACAACGTAGAGACGATTCATATCGCGATTGGTCTCGGTAATGCGGCGACGTGATATGAACTCGCGTGAATAGCGGAGATAACCCAGAAAAGTCGGCGCAAGAAAATCGCAGTCAAGCGAGAGAATTCGCTGGGCAAGATCGAAGCGATACGTAGTGTTAACTGGTTGCCCAAACGCCATGACCGCGCCCGCACGCGCGTTGTCGCGATTCGCAGGCTCCCATTGATGCCACTTCGCTTGCGGCAGCTCGGCCAGCAAGTCGTTCATCTGCGCGCCGAGCGCAGGCGAGATGATCGACTCAGTCAGGAAACGAACGCCCTTGCCTTGTTGCAGCTCGTTG
>DATEWS010000298.1:0-3883 GCA_035257785.1 Pyrinomonadaceae bacterium | reverse complement strand
GCAGAGATACGCAGAGGGCCGCAGAGAGTTATACTCAAAACTTGAGGACGAATGAATGTTTAGACGAATAATCGCGACCTCTCCAACATGGTTTACATTGCCGATTCGCCTTGCGCTCGCGGCCGTCATGATTGCGCACGGCTCGCAAAAAGTGCTCGGCGCTTTCAACGGCCCCGGCTTCAAAGCGTACACAGCCGGCAACACGCCTTTCGGTTTTATGCGTCCGACGTGGTTCTGGCTGGGCGCGGCCGCGCTTTCCGAACTTCTCGGCGGGCTGCTCGTGGGACTCGGATTCTTAACGCGTGTGGGCGCGTTCTTCATCGCGTGTGTGATGCTGACGGCGATAGTGGGAGTACATTTGCCGGGCGGCTTCTTCGCCTCGAATCGCGGTTATGAATATCCACTCGCGCTGCTCGCGATGGCGCTCGCGTTGCTAATCGCAGGCGCGGGGCAGGCATCAGTCGATCGAGCGTTGAGTGGAGGCCGCGGCGGCCGCAGGTAAACAAAGACACGAGAGACAATGAAGCGCTCGCCCCTCATCGTCATCTTTACAACTGTTTTCATCGATCTCATCGGCTTCGGAATCGTCATTCCGGTGTTGCCGTTCTACGCCGAAGGAACGATCTTCAACGCCACTCCCCGCACGGTCGGGTTGCTCTTCGCCTCCTACTCGATCATGCAACTGATCTTCTCGCCCATCCTGGGAAGTTTGTCAGACAAGTATGGACGGCGGCCGGTGTTGTTGCTGTCGATCATCGGCACGGGCATCGGGTTTCTCATCATCGGAGTGGCGAAGACTCTGCTGATGCTTTTCGTCGGGCGCATACTCGACGGCATCACCGGCGGCAACATCTCTACCGCGCAAGCATACATCGCCGACATCACGACGAAAGAGAATCGTGCGAAGGGCATGGGACTGATCGGCGCGGCATTTGGTCTGGGCTTTATTTTTGGACCAGCCATCGGCGGCATTTTGAGCCAGTGGGGAATTCACGTCCCGTTTTTCTTTGCTGCTGCGCTCTGTTTCGCGAATGCAATGCTGCTCTATTTCACGCTGCCGGAAACAGTGACGCCCGATCATCCCGCGAAGAATTTGGCCGCCGGTGGTCGCAGTTGGCGGCAAGTGTTCCTTTCGCTGAAAGAGCCGCGGCTCGCGTTTGTGCTCGTCATTTACTTCCTGTTCATCGTCGCGTTTTCGATTATGACGACGTCGTTTTCGCTTTAC
The DNA here is from genome assembly GCA_035257785.1 of Pyrinomonadaceae bacterium. Classification (GTDB taxonomy): domain Bacteria; phylum Acidobacteriota; class Blastocatellia; order Pyrinomonadales; family Pyrinomonadaceae; genus PSRF01. Next base: position 2,658 of record DATEWS010000298.1, on the reverse strand, counting down.
ACGATGTTTCGTTTCGGCTACGACGCGCAACACACTGGTTATCTCTTCGCATACGTCGGACTGATCGCGGTGATCATTCAGGGTGGACTGATCGGACGACTCGTCAAACGTTTTGGTGAACTGCCGCTCGTGATCTTTGGCGCGTTCTGCTTTGCGATCAGTTTGTTTGCCGTGCCGTTTGTAGGGCCGGCAGCAGGAGGTTTGGGAGCGTTGTTAATTGGCGGCGGCGTTTTTTCGATGGGCAACTCACTCGCGACCCCGGCGTTGACGAGTCTGGCATCGAAGAGTGTTGGCCCGGAACAACAAGGAGCAGTGTTGGGTGTGACGCAATCGACGGCGAGTCTTGCGCGTGCGGTTGGTCCATCACTCGCGGCGTTGTTGATTAGCAGCTCGATCGCACATGTCGGCGCCGACGGTTTGCCTCACTATATGAGCGACTACTCGCTCTTTGTCACTTTCTGGACCGCGGCGGCAATCATGCTCGTCGCATTCTTCCTTGCGTTCTATTACAGAATACAGCCGCCGATGAACGCGGATTAACGCGGATTACTTTGCGAATTGCGCGACCGGGCCTTCGGGGTTGATGAGGTCCTTCAGAGTTGAGTAAGGCACGAGCACAAACTGCGGTCCGGCCGCGTAAGGTCCAACCTGGTACGAATCGAAGTTGACGCCCAAGCCACGCCTCGTGATCGACCAACTCTGGTAGTTCATCGGATTTGCGGCGGCGCCCTTCTCGATCTCTTCGTCGACTAAACCTTTGTCTTTTCCCTGCTTCTTGAGATCAGCGATGCAATAGTTTGCAATCGCCTGGAGAAACTTCGCGTCCGACTTGAACAGATCGGCGAGCTTCAAGAGTTTGCCATTCTTGAGATCGTAGTTGAGCACTTGTTTGTATGAGTTCGGATGCGCCGCGCCCTGGTAATAACTGCCGATTTCAAATTCGACGCTCATGAGATCGTCCTGCGCCAGGGCTATTGTGTAACTGATATTTAAGTCGCTGCCCATCGATCCTTCCGGCCGTGGTTCGTCCTGGCCTTCCTGCGGCGCCATCTCTTTTCTGAACTCCGCGACCTCTTTCGTCACCGCCGCGCGCGCCACCTGGTTAAACTTCTCGAAGTTTGGATTGTTGCCGCCCGTGAGTTGCGGATACTGCGCCGCAATCTCGTACATCAGTTTCTTGTTGCTCTCTTTGATCTGTTTCGCAACGATGTCGACGTCGCCGCTAAAACTGATCGGCTCTTCGTGAAGTGAAAACGCTGTCTTTTTGTCGCTGCCTTTTTCGCCGGGCGGCTTGGACCAGTTGCCGGCAAGCGCGATCGTTCCGTCCTTCGCATCAACAGTCCAGATGCCTTTGAAGAGACCTGTCTGTTTACCAGCTTGATCAAATTCTTCGAGCGTGAGATTGCCGCCTCGATCAACGTTGCCGCGCAGGTTAATGCGCGTGCCGATCTTTTGATAGAAATAACTTCCCGCCAACAGGTCGCCGGTGCGGACGAGTTTCATTTGCAAGTCGAGTGAGCTGCCGATCGAACCTTTGAAATGTTTTACTTGCGGCGCTGTCGCGTCACCACCCTGCGAATGACTCAAGTCCGCAGCGGGAGTGCCTGACGATGGCGGCACTGTTGGCGGTGGTGTCGTAGTCCTGCGGCAGCCGAGTGAAAGAAGCAGACAGGCAACGATCAGGCAGGTGCGGGCGGTCATCGCGCTTTATCTTAGCAGACCGCGATTCGCGATCTCAGTACGTACTTCGGAAAACGTCAGCTCGCAAAGGCGTCCGCCGGTAAACAACTCTTCGTGGGTTACGTCAGCGAGTGCGAAAGACGGTTTCGGGAATTGATCCAACTCTTCGTCAGTTTCAAAACTGACTTCTGCGAGCACGAGTCCAAACAGATCGCCGAGAAACATGTCGACTGAAAATTTGCGACCTTCGAACTCGAGTGGATAACGGTTCTTGCGAATCTCGTTGCTGTTGAAGACTATTGACAACACTTCAGCTTCGAGCGCGTTGAGGTAAGTATTAGTGATGATCGTTCGCGAGAGGTCGTCCGGATTGGGCGCGAACTTCTGCGTGAACTTCACCGTCCATTTATTCGTGCGAGGCTCACGCACTTTGCGCAGCCGCAGACGCGATCCGGTCATGTAGTTGTCGGTAATTTGTAGATGCGGATCGGCGCGCGTGATTCCTTCAGGCAAGTCACGCAGGAGGTAACGCCGTTCGCGTTCCACCTGCGCGTACTTGCTTTCAGGAACGATCGTGTTTTGATTGGTGAGTTTTGCTACACCCACACGAGTATCAGCAGGCAGGAGCAGAGTGCAGGGGCAGGATTAGTCCTGCTCCTGGGTGCTGCTCCTGCTCCAGTTTTTAGATCTTCCCGGCCTTCATGTCAGCCAGGCGCTTCTCAAAATTCGAGGTGTCGACCTTGTCGGTCTTGCCGCGCTGAACTGCTTGTTCGCCGAGTGCAACTGCTTCTTCTTTCTTACCGGCCTTGTACAACGCATTCGCTTTCGCGGAAAGGTTTTGGAAAGTTTCCTTCACCTTGATCGACTGGTCCAACCACGCCATTCCCTGCTCGTCGTCAGCCGCGTTCTGATTGTTGAGCAGATAGTTTCCGGCCTGTAGTGGCGTGCGCCAGTCGTCGGGCTTCGCATTGCCGACCG
>DATEWS010000297.1:0-9389 GCA_035257785.1 Pyrinomonadaceae bacterium | reverse complement strand
CAGCTCGGCGGCTTCGAACGCGTTGAAGTGATTCAGTTGTTGGACCAGGACGCAACCAAGGCCAACATTCTTGCCGCGATCAAGCGACTTGCAGGCGAAGCTGGACCACCGAGCTTGAAAGCCGGTCCACTTGACGGACTGAAGCGCGCCGAGCCTGAAGATACAGTCGTGATTTATTTCGCCGGACACGGCACCGCGCAGGCACAGCGTTTCTATTTAATCCCGCACGATCTTGGTTACACCGGCGAACGCACCAAGCTGACCGAACAGGGTTTGCAGTCGATAATTGCACACAGCATCTCGGACATTGAGCTCGAAACCGCGGTCGAAAACCTTGATGCCGGACACTTGTTGTTAATCATCGATGCGTGCAATTCCGGACAGGCGCTCGAAGCGGAAGAGAAGCGGCGTGGTCCAATGAATTCGAAAGGCCTCGCGCAGCTCGCGTATGAGAAGGGCATGTACATCCTGACCGCGGCGCAGAGTTTCCAGGCAGCGTTGGAAGCCGCGCAGCTTGGTCATGGTTATCTGACGTATGCGTTGGTCGAAGAAGGATTGAAAACGCCGGTCGCCGACACGCAACCGAAAGACGGCGTGGTCATCGCGCGTGAGTGGCTCAACTTCGCGACCGAGCGCGTGCCGCAGATGCAGGAAGAAAAGATGGCGCAAGGTCGCGGAGTCGGGTTAGAAATATCATTCACCGACGGCGAAAAGCAGACCGTCCAGCGCCCGCGCGTTTTTTATCGCAGAGAGCTGGAAGCGAATCCTCTGGTCATAACCAAACCGTGAGAAAGAACTGCCACAGATTAGAAATATGGATCATCCAATCGGAAAATCATTTCCACGTAAAGAGGGGCGCAAGAAGGTTACGGGCGCCGCGCTCTACGTCGATGATCTTTCGTTTCCCGACATGATTCACGGTGTAACAGTGCGCAGTCCTGCCGCGCGTGGAAAGATCAAAAACATCTCGTTCGAAGGCGATCTTCCGTGGGATGAGTTCACGATCGTCACCGCCAAAGACATTCCTGGCGCGAACTACGTCGCGTTGATTCTGAACGACCAACCGTATCTCGCCGCGGATTTCGTCAATCACCCGGAAGAGCCTGTCGTACTGCTCGCGCACAAAGACAAGTACCTGCTCGAAGAAGCGCGACGAAATGTGGTGATAGAGATCGAAGAGCAGCCGGCCGTCTTCACTCTCGCTGACTCGCTCGCGAAAAAAGAGATCATCTGGGGCAACGACAACGTCTTCAAAAAGTTTCTGGTCGATAAAGGCAACGTCGACGAAGCATGGTCCACTGCTGACTTCATCGTCGAAGGCGAGTACGAAACCGGCGCGCAGGAACAACTCTACATCGAGAACAACGGCGCGATCGCGATCGCAAACTCTTCGGACGGCGTCACAGTCTGGGGCTCAATGCAGTGTCCTTACTATGTTCACAAGGCACTCGTGAAACTCTTTGGCCTCCCGGAAGAAAAAATCCGCATCATTCAAACGGAAACCGGCGGCGGCTTTGGCGGCAAGGAAGAGTACCCGTCGCTGATCGCAGGGCACGCGGCGCTGCTCGCATGGAAGTCAGGCAAGCCCGTGAAGATCATCTACGATCGCGCGGAAGACATGGTGGCCACAACCAAGCGCCACCCATCGCGGACGCATCACAAAACCGCCGTCACGAAAGACGGTAAACTCGTCGCGATGGAGATTGACTTCGCGATCGACGGCGGCGCTTATTGCACACTCTCGCCGGTCGTACTTTCGCGCGGGACCATTCACGCTGCTGGTCCATACGCCTGTCCTAACGTGAGGATTCACAGCCAGGCCGTTGCGACAAATGTTCCGCCGCACGGCGCATTCAGAGGTTTTGGCGCGCCGCAGAGTATCTTCGCGCTCGAGCGACACATGGACAAAGTCGCTCAGACGGTGGGCTTAACGCCTGAAGAGTTTCGTCGTCGCAACTTTATTCACGAAGGTGAGACGACCGCGACGAGCCAGGTGATTCGCGAACGCGTTGACATGGACCACTTGCTCACGCGCGCACTTCAACTCAGCGAGTACCACGCCAAACGCGAACAGTTTGCGAAAGAAAACGCTGCGAGTAACGGGCGCTTCGCAAAGAAGCGCGGTATCGGTTTCGCGACTTTCATGCACGGCGCCGGGTTCACCGGTTCCGGCGAAGTGTTTTTGCAGTCAGTCGTTTCGGCTGAAGCGACCGCCGAAGGCAAAGTCAGGATACTCGCCGCGAGCACGGAGATCGGTCAGGGCACGAACACGATCTTTTCGCAGATTGCCGCGGAAACTCTCGGAGTGGACTTCGACTCGATCGAGATCGTTCAGCCTGACACTGGCCGTGTGCCTAACAGTGGTCCAACTGTCGCGTCGCGTACGTCGATGGTTGTCGGCAAACTCGTCGAATCGGCGGTGACTGGGTTGAAGCAGACACTGATCGGCAGTGGCTTGCTGCCGGCGCAGTACACGGAAGCTGATTTCAGAAGGGCTTGCGCGGATTACGTCGCAAAGTTTGGATCGTTGAAAACTTCGTCGACGTATCAACCGCCGCCTAACGTTCACTGGGACGATGAAAAGTACCAGGGCGATGCGTACGGCGCGTATGCGTGGGCCGTTTATGTGGCTGAAATTTCTTTTGACGAGTTGACTTACGAAGCGCGTGTCGAGAATTTTGTGGCGATGCAGGAGGTCGGGCGGGTATTGAATCCGGTGCTCGCAGCCGGGCAGATCGAAGGTGGCGTCGCCCAGGCGATCGGATTTACGTTGTTCGAGAACGTGGTCTGGAAAGACGGGCGCATGGCCAACAACCAGATGACCAACTACATCATCCCGACGCCCGCCGACATTCCGCCGATTCGCGTGTACTTCGAAGAGAATCCGTACGCGTATGGACCAGGCGGCGCGAAGGGCATCGGCGAGTTGCCGATGGACGGCGCGGCGCCCGCGATCCTGAACGCGATCGAGAATGCGACCGGAGTGAGCTTTAACAGTATTCCGCTGATGCCCGAGAAGTTAATGACGGAGCTGAGCCCGACGTCAGTACCGTAATGCGATAGCGTCGGGTGGACGATGCGCGATCGGCCGCTGGAGAAATAAAGCGACCCGACGCTACCGCGTTGAGGTTCTGACCCGATCACCCTATGGTTTAGTTAATGCTTATCGAATGCAAAGTTAACGGCGAATCGCGCAAGCTTGACGTCTTGCCGATGGCGCGCCTGCTCGACGTGTTGCGCGAGCAACTCCAGCTCACCGGCACGAAAGAAGGCTGTGGTGAAGGCGAGTGTGGCGCGTGTACCGTCGTGCTCGACGGTCGCATCGTGAACAGTTGTCTCGTGCCTGTAGGCCAGGTGAACGGCGCCGAGATCACTACGATCGAAGGCGTCGCACACAACGATCAGCTACACGCAGTTCAACAGGCATTCATTCAACACGGCGGCGCTCAATGCGGGATCTGCACTCCTGGAATGGTGCTTGCCGCCGTCGACTTGCTCAAACGAAATTCACAACCAACCGAGAATGATATTCGCAACGGACTCGCGGGAAATCTGTGTCGCTGTACGGGCTACATGAAGATCTTCGAATCAGTTGTGCGAGCGTGCCAGAAGTGAGGGCTTTCATTCCAAATTATCAACTCACCACGCCCGCGTCACTCGCGGATGCATTGGCGTTGCTCAAGAATGAGCCGGGAGTTTGGAAGCCGTTTGCCGGCGGCACCGATCTGATGGTCCTGCTCGAAGCGGGTCGGCTGCCGCATCGCAACTACATCAACATCTGGGGACTCGACGAACTGCGCGGTATCGAAGCAAACGAAAGCCACGTCACGCTCGGCGCGTTAACCACGTACACAGACGTGCAAGCGAATCAGATCTTGCAAACTGAGTTTCCCATGCTGTGCCAGGCAGCGAGTGAAACTGGTGGACTCGCGATCCAGAATCGCGGGACACTGGGCGGCAACATCATCAATGCTTCACCGGCCGCGGATTCACCGCCGCCATTGCTCGCTTACGATGCGGAAATTGAATTGGTGTCGAGCGGCGGATCGCGTTGGCTTTCGTATCACGGGTTTCACATGGGTTACAAACAGATGCATCTCGCCTTGGATGAACTGTTGTCTCGGATTCGTCTGCCGCGTAACACTGAGGGCGCGACGCATTACTACCGCAAAGTCGGCACACGCAAAGCGCAGGCGATTTCGAAAGTCTGTCTGGCTGCCGTAGGACGAATGAGTGACGGGCAGATCACCGAAGCAAGAATCGCAGTTGGCAGTGTCGCGCCGATCGTTGTGCGCTGTGTGCAAACGGAAGATGCTTTGCGCGGGCAAAAACCGGACGCGAAAACGATCGCTGCTGCCTGCGATACTCTATCGCGCGAAATCTCTCCCATCGATGACATTCGCTCGACCGCGGATTATCGTCTCCAGGTAACCAAAAACCTGCTCGCTGATTTTTTGATGCAATTACACTGATCGGGTCTCGATATGCGTTTCAATCTACTCGTCGTGATTGCGATTGTCCTCTTGAGTTTAAGAACAATCGCGGCGCAGGAGCCGGCAGAGAGTTTCGAAGGTTACATCGGCTACATGCACGGGATCCGCGCGAACGCCGTGAAAGGCGAGGTAATTTTCCAGCGCGAGGATGCGAAGTATCCTGTCGAAACCGGGCTCAAGTTCGAAAAAGGCGACTTCATCAGAACTGCCACAAACGCTTACGCCGAACTGTTGCTGCAACCCGGCAACTACCTGCGCGTCGCTGGCGATACGGAACTCCAGTTCATCAACGACGAACACGACCGAATGAGGCTTAAGCTCAATCGCGGCACCATCAGCTTCGAGATCCTCTCGCGAGAAAACCTCAACAGCTTTTACATGGGCGGTTACGAAGCACGTTACTTGATCCGCGTAATCACTCCCGGCGCGGTAGTCTCCATCAGTGAACCCGGTGTCTTTCGCGTCAATGCAATGTCCGCCAGTCTAACGGAACTCGTCGTGCGCAATGGCTCAGCAGTGATAAAGGGCCAGGAAGTCAAAGCCAAACGCCAAGCCATAGCCTCAAGAGAAAAGGTCTCGATTAATGAGATCGACTCAAAAATCGAAGACGCTTTCGAGGGGTGGGCGCGCGAACGTGCGGATGCGCTGATCCTCGCCAACAAAGCGTTGAAGAAAATGCCGGGCTGGTCCAAAAAGAAGAAAGAAGGCAAGGAAACGCTGGTGGATGTGGCTGAAGACGAAAAAACGAGCAGCAGTTCGTTAATCGTCTCGGCGAAGCCCGGGGTAGTAACTTTTGTCGACGACGGCGTTGATGTCACCCGGGTGAAAGACGAAGCGAAGGAACTCAAAGACGATGCGCACCTCGAAACCGGTGACCGCGTGCGCACAGCAGAAAACAGCTTTGCTGAGATCGCGTTGTTTCCTGATATGAATCTCCGGATCCGTGGCGGGTCGGAAGTGATGTTTGACGAGCTCTCAAACGATGGAATTTCAATTCACGTGATGAATGGTTCTGCTATTCTTGACTTGGCGAGGTTCGAGCGAAAAAAGCTTCCGCCGATCACGCTCTCCGGGCCAACGACGTCCGTGACGATAGCTGACTCCGGTAACTACCGGATCGATACCAGCCCGAATGACGCTGCCACAAACAATGATCAGATCATCGTTCGCAATGGCAAGGTGATATTCAAAGGACGGTTAGTTGGCTCGTGCCGCAGGGTTTACGTCGCGCGTGAGGGTGACGTCGTTCTTAATTGCGATAGAAATCGCACCGATGATTTCGATTACTGGAGCAATTATCGCGGTGAAGGAGAGTATTACAACGGTTTGAGTCTGGCCGGTTACCTCGCTAAAGTGCGACGGGTCGGGTTTCGAAACGCCGGTTTCTGGTTTCAATCTCCCGGCGAGTCGTCGTATACATTCGTTCCGTTCACGTCTGAGTTGTACCGCTCGCCGTATGGAGGCAACTACTCAACGGCGCTCTCGCCGCGACGCCGGCCGACCCGCAGGAACGCGGATAGTTTCAGACTCGATCGATTGCCGTCACAGAACCCGAGCCAACCCTGAAAACAACTCTACACTCGCAGGAAAATAAGATGACACCTGAGATCCCCTACAAACGAAAAGCAGTTGATCCCGTTGAATGCATCAAGGCCGGATGGGAAACGGTAAAGCCGCAGTACTGGTTGTATGTCGGCATGGCTTTCATTGCCTACGTCATCGGCCAGGCAGTGCCGGTGATCCTGATGGGTCCAATGCTCTGCGGCTTTTATCTGAGCTTGTTCATGTCGCGGCGGCGCGAGCCGATCGAGTTTGCGACGTTGTTCAAAGGTTTCGACTATTTTGGTGCGAGCCTCATTGCCATGTTGCTGCACGCGATTCCGATCGCGGCGGTTATCATTCCGAGCTACATACTGTTCTATGTCAGCCTCTTTGTCGCTGCGTCGCAAGCTGACAGTCAGGGTGGGGTTGCGGTGTTCGGAGTGTTCTTCACGTTCTTTCTCGTGCTCGTTGTGATCTTTGTTCTCATCATCATCATCTCCGTTGGCTTCACGTTCGCGTTCCCGCTGATTGTCGATCGCAGACTAAACGGTCTCGATGCCGTTAAGTTGAGTTTCAAGGCCGGCATGGCAAACTTCTGGCGCCTATTGGGAATGATGCTGCTCACCGGCATCATGGCGGCAGTGGGCATGGCGTTTTGTATCGTCGGCATGTTTTTGGTGTTGCCGATCACGTACGCCGCGGTTGCCGCCGCTTACGAACAGGTGTTTGGTTTGGCACATCCGCGTGAGTTTGCGCCGGACTTGCCACCGCCGCCGCCCGTCTTCAGCTGATGATCATTCGCGCGCAAAGAGTGGTGCTGCCTGACGAAGTTGGTCCACGTTCGATCCATATTCGTGATGGGCGCATTGTTGACGTTGCGGGATACGACGACGTTGACGGGGAGATCGTTGAAGTGGCCGATGAGTCTGTCGTGATGCCGGGACTCGTCGATACGCACGTTCACATCAACTCGCCCGGACGAACTGAGTGGGAGGGCTTTCACAGCGCGACGCTCGCTGCCGCTGCGGGCGGCGTCACGACGTTGGTCGACATGCCACTCAACTCCATACCTCCGACTACTACGCTCGCGGGCTTCGAAGCGAAGTTGGACCAGGCGCGTAACGATTGTTTTGTAGATGTGGGATTTTGGGGCGGTGTCGTGCCGGGAAATACGGCCGAGCTGGCGCCGATGTTCGCAGCGGGTGTGGTTGGGTTTAAGTGTTTTTTGGTGCCGTCTGGTGTTGATGAGTTTGAGTATGTAACGGAGGAGCACCTGCGCGAAGCGATGCCGGAGTTGTCGCGACTCGATGCCCTTTTGATCGTGCATGCTGAGCTGCCTGGTCCGATTAAGACGACGGATTTTTCGTCGAGTGATTATCGCGCGTTTCTCGAGTCGCGGCCGCGGGCGGCTGAGAATGAGGCGATTGAGTTGATGATTCGATTGAGTCGTGAATTCAACACGCGCGTGCACATCGTTCACCTTTCTTCGGCGGAAGCGATACCGACGTTGCGTAAGGCGCAAAGCGAGGGAGTTCGGATCACCGCTGAGACGTGTCCGCACTACTTGCACTTCGCGGCGGAGGAGATACCGGAGGGAGCCACGGAGTTTAAGTGTTGCCCGCCGATTCGCGAGCGTGCGAACCGAGAGCAGCTTTGGGAAGGGCTTGCGGATGGGACGATTGATTTCATTGTTTCGGATCACTCGCCTTGTCCGGGCGAGATGAAGTTGCGCGAGAGTGGCGACTTTATGAAAGCGTGGGGCGGGATTGCGTCGTTGCAGTTACGTCTCCAGGTGGTATGGACCGAAGCGAGGCGGCGCGGATTTTCGTTGTTGGATATGGCGCGATGGCTCTGTGCGAATCCCGCGAAACAGGTCTGCTTCGATTCACGTAAAGGCGCGATCGCGGTGGGCCACGACGCCGATCTCGTCATCTGGAATCCTGACGCCCAATTCACCGTCTCCGCCACCTCCCTCCATCACCGCCACAAAATCACCCCTTACAACCACGAGCCACTCGTTGGTGTCGTAGAAAAAACTTTCCTTCGCGGCAGAAAAATATATGATGATGTGCCACATGGCCAAATGCTTCTGAGAGGACATTCTTAGCCGCAGATTTTCGCGGATTAACACGAATCAGATCTGTGTAATCCGTGAAATCCGCGGCTTACTTGTATGGAGTTCACTGAACTGATCGATCTCGCGTCGGAGCGGCTGGGTGGGGCGGTGGTTGTCGCCAATGACGATTTTTTTGCGCCCAAGGAGAATTTGTTAAAGCCGAGCGCGCCGATTTTTATCGAGGGGAAATACACCGATCGCGGGAAGTGGATGGATGGGTGGGAGACGCGGCGACGGCGTACACCAGGTTTCGATTGGTGCATCATTCGTCTCGGACTCCCCGGCATCATTCATGGCGTAGTTGTCGATACGAGTTTCTTTCGCGGCAACTACCCGGAACACTGCTCGCTCGACGGCGCGACGTTCACCGGCGTTCCGACTGAAGCTGAGTTGACCAGCGACGCGGTCTCGTGGGTGCCGTTGCTGCCACAGATGCCACTCAATGGCGATAGCCAGAATCCGTTTCCAATTAGCTACGCTGAACGAATCACACATCTCCGCTTCCGCATCTTCCCGGACGGCGGCGTCGCACGACTGCGCGTGTTCGGTGAAGTGATCCCTGATTGGGAACAACTCGAACGCGCGGGCGGCCAGATCGATCTGGCGGCAGCAGAGAACGGCGCGCTCGTACTTTCGTGCAGCGACATGTTCTTCGGTCATCGTCACAACCTGATCATGCCCGGTCGCGCGGCCGACATGAGCGACGGCTGGGAAACGAAGCGGCGACGTGGTCCAGGTCACGATTGGGTCATCATCAAACTCGCGCGACGCGGACACATCCATCGCATCGAAGTCGACACCGCTCACTTCAAGGGTAACTTCCCCGAAAGCTGTTCACTCGAAGCGTGCAACATGGAAAACGCAACCACGCAAACGCTGACTGACTTGTCGGCGCCATGGTCCACTGTCCTAGCACGCACGAAACTGCAAGCGCACACGCGCCACTTCTTCGATCAGGAGTTGCTCGACACCGGCGTCGCGTCGCATCTTCGTTTCTGCATCTTTCCCGATGGCGGCGTGAGTCGCTTGCGTGTTTACGGAACGTTAATCGACTAATGCACAATCTCGCCGGGCTCAACTCGTTATCCGCCCATGAAGCAGCGAAAGAATTACTCCAGTGCTGTGGCTCGAAGCGCTGGGCGAGGCAAATGGCTGACGCGCGACCTTATGACAATCTCGCGGATGTGATCGCACGTGCAAATGAGGTCTGGCAGTCACTCGATCGCGAGGACTGGCTC
>DATEWS010000296.1:0-6873 GCA_035257785.1 Pyrinomonadaceae bacterium | reverse complement strand
CGGATCGGCAACGCCACGCGATCTGTGCGCGATGCTTCGATCGCTCAATCAAGTGCCGGCGATTCGTTCAGTGTTACAAGATGCGAAGGCTTCGCTGCTGGAAGTGCTGCTTGAAAATACTGACGAACTACCCGACGTGCGTGATCTGATCGGGCGCGCGATCAACGATGACCCGCCAGTCAAACTCAGCGATGGCGACACAATTCGCGAAGGCTACTCAGCAGAACTCGACGAGCTGCGTTCGACCAGTCGCAATGCTAAGCAGATCATCGCCACGCTCGAAGCCACCGAACGCAGCCGCAGCGGTATAAACAACTTGCGCATTCGCTTTAATGGCGTGTTTGGCTATTACATCGAAGTCTCGAAAGCAAATGCGGCGCGCGTGCCGATCGAATACGAACGCCGTCAAACGCTCGCAAACGCGGAACGCTTTACGACGCCCGAGCTGCGCGACTGGGAAAAGAAAGTGCTCGGCGCCGACGAACGCATCGTGCAGCTCGAGACCGAGCTGTTCACGGATGTCTGTCGCCAAATCGCCGCTGAAACCAAACGCATTCAAATGACTGCACGCGCGCTCGCAGCGCTCGACGTGCTCGCTTCGTTTGCGGAAACGGCTGCGCGTCGTCGTTACGCGCGACCAATGCTGCACGATGGCGATGAGCTTGAAATCGTTCAGGGACGACACCCGGTGATCGAAGCATTCATCGACGAACCGTTCGTCCCGAACAACGTCTACCTGAACAACTCAACGGACCGTCTGCTGATCATTACTGGTCCAAACATGGGCGGCAAGAGCACTATCCTGCGACAGACTGCGATCATCTGCATACTCGCGCAAACGGGTTGCTTTGTTCCCGCGGAACGCGCGCGCTTGCCGTTATTGGATCGAATTTGGACCAGGGTCGGCGCTTCCGACGATCTCACGCGCGGTCGTTCGACGTTTATGGTCGAGATGACTGAGACGGCGGCGATCCTTCACAGTGCGACACCACGATCACTTGTTCTCCTGGACGAGATCGGACGCGGTACGGCAACCTTCGATGGACTCTCGATCGCCTGGGCAGTCGCCGAGTACCTGCACAACTCCGCCGATCACGCAGCCAAGACTCTCTTCGCAACGCATTATCACGAGCTCACCGAACTCGCCGAGCGTCTGCCGGGCGCTCAGAATTATCAGATCACCGCGACCGAGCGTGAAGGCGAAGTAGTTTTCCTGCATCGACTCGAGCGCGGGCGCGCGTCGAAGTCGTATGGCATCGAAGTCGCGCGCCTCGCCGGACTGCCGCCGGCTGTGCTGACAATTGCACGCGATGTTTTGGCGCGGCTGGAGCGCTACGAGCTGGAAGTTTTTGCAGACGAGGATGGGCCGCTCAAAAGAGCGGGCCGTCGGCGAGCCGTGGCACAAAACACGTTATTTGAGTTAGCCGCGGATAACACTGAATGAAATCCGATTTTGATCCGTGTTATCTGTGGCCCGGTGTGTCTCTCACTTTAATGAGCATGCGCATCATTTCAGACAGTGTGAAGGGCCTCGCCCCTCTTCTTCCAAACACCGAGATCTGATTCCCACTCTCATCAACCGCACGATCGCGATCGAGTGGCTTTGAGATCGCGAGCGCTTCGCCTTTAGTCTCAAACGTCGCGATCAGCACCGGTCTTGGCCGCGGACTAAACCCCGCATACTCCGGCATCGTTTCCGGCGAGGTCAGTTGCAATACACGCATCCCATTCTTTCCGTCAGCCACGTACGCAAACAAACTCGCATTCGTCATCGCGACTTTTACCTGATGCACATCGTTGAGCTTGCCTTCAGCGTTGTACGTCTGGTCGAGTCGCGGATGCTCCGGCTGTTCGACGTCGATGATCGCGATTCCATCTTTCCCGTTAGCGACGTACGCATACGTGCGCGCCACGTAAACATCGTGCGCACCAGCTAACGGGACAAACGCGCCATCAACAACTCGCGCTTGCTCCGGTTGCGTGACATCGATAACTTTCAATCCTTCATCGTCAACCACAAACGCGTATCGAAGCTGGATCGCCACTGACTTCGGATTCTTTAGCGCGATGCGATTCACAATTCGCGGTTTCAGTGGATCGTTAATGCTCACGATCGCGAGTCCTGTTGCGGTCGTGATATACGCATAGTTTCCCGCGATCGCGATGTTGTTCGCGTCGTTGAGCGCGCCATCAGGATTGAACGTGAGCGCGCGCTTCAGGTAGTTGTTCAGCGGGTCGCCGTCGAGCAGCGTCGCCGCATTCACGAGTATCAAACCTTCATACTTATCTACGACGTAAAGATAAGCATACAGCGGATGAATCGCTTGCTCTTCATTCTCGGGCCGTTTCGTGCGCGCGGGATCGACAGCGAGCGTCGTCGGCGCTGCAACCGCGACTGCATACTTCGTCTTCACCCAGAACTTCTGACCAAAGCGCGACACCGGCGCGGTCGTGATGCGTTCCGAAAACCCTTTCTGATCGATCTGGGCGACATCGTAAACACGCAGCCCACCTTCGCCAGCCGCAACGTACGCATACTCGCCCCGCAACTGCACCTGCAACACACGCGGATTTCCGACGTGTTCGTAAAACGTCTTCAACTCGCTACCGCCACGCACAAACTTCTCGTAGTTCGACGGGTACGCAATCTTGTGAAGCGTGCTACCAAGCACCGCCTGCGGCTCAGACTGCTCTGTCGCGACAACGACTTCGAGCGCATCATCCGCGGCAACGTAAACATAACGACCCATGAAATTCACAAAGTTCGTGCCCTGCAACAACAACTGCGCCAGCCAGGCGTTGTTATCGTTCTTCTCAGAGACGTGACAATCGGTGCACGTCTTCGTCTCCTTCGCGCGCACCGTGTGCGGCACGTGCGTGTTGAAAGCCTGTCCGCCGAAACCCTCGGCTGAAGTTGTTTGCTGTTGCGAATAGATCCACTCGCGATTCTGGTTCTGCGAACTCACCAGCACTGCCGACGATGAACGCACCGGCGCTACGCGATTTCCAGTCACAGTGCCGTCACGACCGAGCATGAAGATGTCGTCACGCAGCACCTGGAAGTTGTACTGCGTGAAGTTTCGCGTGTCGCCGCCTTCGTTGTGACGGTTCGGCATCTTGCGATTCGCCTGCATCGATAGATGACATCCAAAACAACTCGTCACCCACGACGAGTGACACGAGACACACGTCATATCACTGTCGCGATGGGCCAGTTGATTGCTGTCGGCAGGAACCTCGCCCCACGTGACGTTGTCTTTGCGAATGGTCTTTGCGTAGCGCGACTGCTCATTGTAATCGCGGGTGCCGGGCGTGATTGTGTCGAGCGTCTGCGGCACACGCCACCAGCGTCCCGGTACAACCATCGAGTTCTGCATGACGTCGCCGGCTTTCAAGTCAACATCGGCGCCCTTCTCATCCTTTCGTTTTCGATCGCGAGTGACTCGTTGGAAGAGCGGAATGCGAGTGCCTTCAGCGTCGCGCACGCGAATGCGCGTGAGATCCTGACCTGCGAGCGGTTGATTCTGCGCCTTGCGACGCTCGGCGATTGTGCCGGTGACGACAGCAGCAGCCGGACCAGAGGTAAACAACAGCGCCTTCTGCTTGATGGTCCCATGACAGTCTTCACACGTGATCTCGATCGCGGCGCGCGGCTCGTTGTAAAGATTTCCGTCGCCGTGTGCGTCCTGGCGAAAGTGGCAATCGACGCAGTGCATGCCGCGTTCGGCATGAATATCGTTGAGATGCACGGCCTTGCTGAACTTCGCGGGATCGTCAGGCGCGATGATGTTGCCGTCACTATCGAGCAAGTTTCCCTTGCGATCGCGTTTGAACACTTTGCGAAACATCCAACCGTGTCCGTGAAAGTCCGCAAACTGCGTGTTCCGCAACAACGCATTGAACCCCGCCGTGCCCGTGTCTTTTAAGAAATCCAAGTTGGACCACAACCCGCGCAGGCTCGCGGCTTCAGGATTGCGATTGAGTTTCTCCTGCTCTTCATCCTGACCCGGCGTGTGCTGAGTGGCCGGATACATCTTCGCGCCGTCACTCTCGTTGTCCCACCACGTCAAACCGAGATAAGTCGCGACCATGTTCGTCCCCGGGTGCATGTGACAGACCATGCACTGCGACGTCGGAATCTGACTCGTGAACTGGTGTTTGATCGGATGTCCCGATTCGTTTTTCGCGATCGACGTATCAGCCGTTTTTGAGAAGCCGAGATTTCCGGCTACGTTGTAAAAAGCAGAGTGCGCCGCGTCGCGATCGTTTGCGTAGATCACGTGACATGCAGAGCAACCGGATGATCTGTAATCGCCAGGATGATCATTAGTCCCGAGAAAGTTCAACGTCGGATCCATCAAGCGTGTCTTCTGTAGTCCGATAAAAACCGGATCGGTGCGTTGCGCCGTGCCGAAGCCACGCGCGCTGAGTCCCTTGTCAGGCTTACCTGGATCTTCATCTTTATCAGGCAAGCCGACTTCGAGCCGGCGTTTGCCACCGCGCTCAAACACACGGAGAACATTTCCCGGTTGCGAGATCTCCCAGCGCGGAATCGGATCGAGCAAGCTAACGAAACCTTTCGTGCGTCGCTCTTCGTCGGTAGTCGTTTGCAATAGCGTCTGCGGCGCGCCCGACTCGCTGTAACTCTCTCCGAAGCGCGGATCTTTCAAGTGAAAACTGCCGTTGTTGTAGAGTGCGGCGCCCCAGAGCATCGCGCCGTGCGTCATCATGCTGCGCGCGACGTTATTCGATTCAACGTCGTGACACGCAGACCCCGCACACGTCTTCCTCACCACACGCAAATCACCAGGATTTATAAACCGGACAAACTCCCAACTCTCGCGCGCGAGCAGTGTGTTGGACCGTTCCGGATTCGCGCCACTGTATTTCCCATTGCGACGCCACTCACGCGGATATAACGGCTTCACGTGCGCCTCTTCTTTGGTGTGCGCAACCGGATTCCCACCGTGACACGCGGTACAACTCAAACCAACCCCATCCTTCCCATCCTTCAACTTATCAAGCGTCTCGGTGGTCCCATACTTGTGCATCGGCTCAATCAATCCATGACACGACACACACCCCTCAACCTTCACTGGCGCCTGATTTGCGGCCCGCGACGGCCACGCCGCAAAAACAATCGCAGCGCCCACAACCAAAATCGTGATTTGAAAAATCCGTGTCATCGGTGGCTAAAAAACAAACTTCATCTGGGCGAACAACGAATACAGCGCTTTCTTCGGACTGATCACATCCGGCTGACAAAAGTCCCCCACACCCGGCGGGCAGTTACGCGACGCATCTGTAAATATGTCGCGAAATCCCCTGCCCGTCTGCAACGCGTTTGCCCCAAACGTCAGCGTAAAATTGTTAATGAGAAACGGCCGGTACGCGACGCCAAGACTGTAATCAAAACCGATGTCATGCCGGATGCGGTTCTGAAACAATAGCAACTCGAGCGGCTCGGTTCGATGAAACCGCAGATAGTTAACGTTAACGACAGCCTTCACGCGTTGCGTCACCTCGACATCGACGCCGGCGTTGTAAATATAAATTCCCGGATTTACAAAATTCGCCTGCCCCTGAATCTTACTGCTTCGCAAACTCGGCAACAGGCTGTTTGGTTGGACCAGCCCTACACCCGTTTGCGTCAAACGAATTCCATTTCTAACCCAGTACGAAAACTGCCCTCCGACAAAATTCGGATCGTCGAAGATCGCATCGAAGCCGGAGGCGCGGTCGTCAGTCGGATTGCTATCGCCCTGCGCCCACAGAAACGAACCCTTGAAGCGCAGGTAATCACGATCAACGGAAAGCTCAGCAGCGGCGAGGTTCGATCTGATCTGCACACGTCGCGCTGCGATCTCGTTGCGCTCGTCGTGACCAAACGCGAAGTAGTACGAATGTGAAAGATTGATCCGGCCAAGATGACCATCGCCACTGACGCCGAGATAACCAACCTTAATCGCATGTGGTCTAACGTCGCCGATCAGTGCCGGTCGCGCTAAGAACCCGTTGCGATCGAATTCAACACTGCGACGATCATCGTTGTAATGAAAACTTCCCTGAATCGTGTAGCCCTTGCGAATGAAATCCTGGCGAAAGATGTTTGCGATGTAAACGTTCTGGTGGCGCGTATCGAAGCGATTCAAACCGCTGTTCGTGTCCTTCTCGAGCATCGAGAAGTACGCGGCATTGAACTGGTAACGATTGTTGTCGAACGCTCCAAAGACGCGCGCGCCAAGGTTGTTGTCAGAAAAAATGAAGCCGCGAAAGTCGGAGACAAATGGTTGAATACCGGCGCGCACGGAGACGAAATCGTAGTTCGCGTCGAGGTCGGCGAGTTTCACTTCACCAAAGGCTTCTTCGAGTGAGGCATGCCAGTCAGTGCGATTTGTGCCGCGGCGGACGTCGATGTTCACCACGCCATTCTCACGCGCGTTCAGATAATTCGGAACGCTGAACGTTGGTGAAAACTTGATGGCCCAATCGCGCGGTTTGAAAGTCGTATCACCATGAAATAGCTCAAAACTGAACTGCACGGTTTCGCTCGCCGCAAATTCTTCGGGCCGGCCAAAGAACTCTGCGCTCAATGGCTCGGCAGTGCTAACGGCTGACGACGTCGGCGCGCGTCGCTGCTCCACGTTCGTTGAGCTGACGGCCGTCAGAATCATAAAGAGCTTGTCACCTTGGATCGGATAGTCGCCCTTGAGGACGTTGCGGTTGTAAGGATCCCACCAGCGACCTCTTTTGAACGGGATGTCGCGGCCGCGCGCACCGCGATCGCCGTAGCGATCGTATTCCGGAAAGATGATGCGCCAGCGATCCGGAGTCTCGCGGCGTTGCGGCACAGGTACGGTTCCGGTCGGAGCT
>DATEWS010000295.1:0-20210 GCA_035257785.1 Pyrinomonadaceae bacterium | reverse complement strand
GAAGAGCGATAGCAACGCGACATCGTCGCCGGCATCTGCGGCAGCCATAAATTGATTGATCAGTGAACGACGAGCGGCGTCGCTGGCTTTGAACCGCGGTTGCTTGCTTCGAACTCTCTGGCGTGCGCGATGTACGACCTGGCGGCAGGCCGCCTCACTCTTTCGCAGGATGTTCGCAATCAGTGGATACGCGCAGTCGAACACATCGTGCAGCAGGAATGCTGCGCGCTCTATCGGTGTCAATCGCTCGAGCAGGACCATGAACGCCATCGAAAGATCGGATCTGGATTCGAGTTCTTCTTGAGGAGTTGGTGAGTTGCTGGCGATGATCGGTTCCGGTAACCAAGGGCCAATGTACTTCTCTCGCTCAACTGAAGCCTTGCGAAGTCTATCAATCGAGAGTCTGGTAACAACGCTGACAAGCCACGCTTCAGCCGATCGAATCTCTTCGGTGTTTACCTGATGCCAGCGTAAGTAAGCTTCCTGGACAATATCCTCCGCATCCGCGGTCGTTCCTATCATTCGGTAAGCGATGCCAAACAGCCGTCGTCGAAGTTCTTCGAACACGGCGGCACGTCTAGCTGGGTATGCAGCAGCCACGACACTATTATCGCTCTTTTGAGAAGAGGGGCAAATTGATCTTGATGCTGCGGCGGATGCTCTTAGGTCCGGCCAGCACCTTGCTCGCGATCGTTAAGTAATTCGCGACTAAGTTTCGGCATGAGGATCTCCTTGAAGAATTATTCGGGAATGAAGAAGTCAGGTGGATAGTTTCATCATCTGAAGGATGTGCTTAAATCGCGGATCGCTACGCAAAGGATCCATCATGGGATCTACCTGGATACGGCTGAGATAACAATCCCGTTCATCCAAAGACCTTTCCAGCTCAGCGAACGCCTTGTCTTTGTCCGCCAGCGCTGCGTAAACGCCAGCAACATAATAAGACCGAATGTAGCGTGTCTTACTTAGATCATGCAGTAGAGCTATCTGGTGCTCCGCCTCCGCGCGTTTCCCCTGTTTAGCGTATGCATAAGCAGCAACGACGACTGACACCCATCCAAAGGGTGAGTCAGGCGAAACCTGGCGACTGAGAGCAATCGCTTCCTCATACTTTCCGTTTTCAACCAATGAAATGCCAAGCCAATGTCGAGTAAGAGGAAAAGTTGAATCGAGTTCGTAAGCGTTGCGACCCTGAGCAAGCGCCTTGTCATTTTTACGAGCATAGAGATATGCCGTTATCAGAACGGCGTTATTGATCGACGACAAGGGTTCGAGTTCGACTGCTCGCTCCAACTCACGTACCACATTGTCCGCATTGCCGGTTGCACTAACATGAGCGAGCGCATAAGCGACGTGCGTGTACGCAATGTTTGGATCGAGCTCAAAGGATTTTTTGAATTCCCGTTCAGACTCGGCCCAATTCCAATCATAGATTGCGAGTGAGTCACCGAGCGCCGAGTGCGCCTCCGGAAGCATGGGATCGATTTCAAGTGCGCGGATGGCGGCTGCTTTTGCCAGCGGAATGGAGTCCTTTGGCGCCACATCCGGATTCTTACCCATCGAGTTATATGCTTCCGCGATGGCGGCGTAAGCAAGCGCGAAATTCCTGTCGATCTCTATTGCTTTTTTATAACTGTCTATTGCTTTGTCCAGATCGTCTTTTGTCCGTCGCGCCCAGTGATAACGGCCCTTGAGATATAGTTGATAAGCGTCATTGCTGTTCGTGTATTTTTTCGTGATGCCTCGTTCATCACCTATCAGCCGAAGTTGCATCTTGTGAGTGAGAGTAGTGGCGATTTCACGTTGCGTAGCGAGGAGGTCGGCCATCTTTCGATCGTACTGTTCGGCCCAGATAAGTTTGTTGGTGCGTGCATCAATAAGCTGGACGCTAATGCCGAGGTCGTCGCCGGCCTGCATTAACCGACCTGACAGAACAGCATCCACGTCGAGCTCTTTGGCGATGTCGGCGAGCGGCTTCGTCGTTGCTTTGAATCGCATCACTGAGCTGGTTGGACTCACCTTCACGTTCGGCAGCTGTGAAAACCTGAAGATGAGTGAATCCGTAAGACCATCTGAGAGGTACTCAACGTCCTGATTGCCGCTGGCGTTTACAAAAGGCATCACTGCGATTGAGTTGATCCGCCCTGCACTATTAATTCGTTTTGACGCCAAGGCAAAGTAAGCAAAGGTCGCAATTACTCCCACGAGCGCAAGCGCAAAGACCGTCGTCGCAAGCTTATGCGCTTTAACTTGAGTCACAGCGTATTCAAGACTCGAAGACGATCTGGCAGTTTGCGTTGACCTCAATTGAGCGCTGCGAGTGTTATCCGCTTGGAAAGTTCGCGTCTCCTGTTCTGTGTCGTCGGACGCGACCTTGCGATCCGGCACGATCGATCGTTCGATTTCACCTTTAATATCGAGCTCACGACGGAGATTCTTTAGATCAATCAGCAACTCACGTGCTGACTGGTAACGCATCTCTCTATCTTTCGTCAGGGCTTTGCGAATAATGCGCTGCAACTCAGGTGGTGCGCTCTCAAGCGATGCGGGTTCCTTTTCGAGAATTGCCACCATTGTGTGACTCGTCGTCTCGCCGGAGAAGGGAACGCGGTTGGCTAACATTTCATACAGGACCACCCCAAGACTCCAAATGTCCGTACGTCCATCAATCGGGATGCCGCGTGCCTGTTCAGGTGACATGTAAAACACCGTCCCCATAACCACGCCGGGATTTGTATTTACCTGGAATCGCGTTGGTTCTTCCGGTCCAACCGTTTTTATTGCCAGGAGTTTCGCCAAACCGAAATCGAGAACCTTCGCATAACCGTCGCGCCGGATCATGATGTTTTCGGGCTTGATATCCCGATGAATGATTCCGGCCTCGTGCGCGGCTGACAGAGCCTCGGCGACTTGCACACCCACTTTCAAGATCCGGTTCAATGCCATTGGATCTTTTTGTGAAAGCTGCTCGCGCAGAGTGTGACCATCGATCAATTCGGTCGCTAAGTAGTTCTTGCCGTCGACCTCGCCAATCTCGTAAACCGTGAGTATGTTTGGGTGATTAAGTGCCGACGCGGCCTTGGCTTCCTGGATAAAGCGTTTCAGCTTATCCGGATCTTGCCTGAGGTCTTCGCTCAAAAACTTAATCGCGACTTTACGATCAAGTCTCGTGTCCTGGGCCAGGTATACTTCACCCATTCCACCTGAGCCGAGTTTCGATAGGATTTGGTAGTGCGAAAGACGTGTGTTAGGGGGGATACCGTCCACTTGGGTTCTCATACGCGAATACTCAGGTTCGCGTGTAAAAAGGACGCCTACGGGCGTTAGGAGCCGTGGCGGTCATAATAGGTCAGCTTGCAAGCAATGTATAGAGGACGCCGGTGTAGTAAGTACGCACATGGAGTTTGAAACACTGATCGAATACTACACAGATCGCAGTAACAATGTGGAGGCCTTTAAAAATGCGGTCACTAACGGATGCGGTTGCTCTGCTGTCGAACGAGTCTGAGGCACGAACAGCGTTCCCAAAAAAAACGGGTGTTCCGGTAATTCAATAACTCGAATCTCCCCTTCGCTATCTGATCCCGTGATTTTCAAGGGGCCGCTCTGCAATACGGAAATGTGATCTGGGTTGACACCGAAATTGCAATAGTACTTCTCGGTAGCCGACGTTGCTCCGTAGATTTCTGCCACTTGCGAACCGGGAGAAAACGTCAACTGCATTTCGCGACCCGCAAGCACACACTCGAGCTGGGAAATAAACAGATTAGAAGCGTAGGGATCGTATTCAGCGTGGCTTGCATCCTTAAACCCGAGAACATTGCGCGCGTACTCAATGATCATGTGCTGGAACCCACCGCAGGTGCCGAAACATGCGACACCGTTTTCGCGCGCGTAACGAATCGCCCACAGCGTTTTGTCAATATTCTTATAAGGGCTGCCAGGCGCTACCCAAATGCCGGAAAACCGCTCGAACAGAGTGTCGTCTATATCTCTAGTAGATATCCACGCGGCATCGACATCGATTGACACTGAACGTGAATGCTCGATGGCTGCATTGGTTGAAACGTGCGGCTGAAAACTCGGGTTATATTCACCTAGTATGGCGATTGATGGATTCAAAGCGCCTCTTCCTCTGAATGGTATGTCTGTGAAAGAGTCCACAACGAGAGGCCTTTGCACAAAAGTCAGTTGGCTGAAAAAACGAGCACCGCTTAAAACGCAAAAGGCCGGCATTGCATTGGCGTTACGGTAGGTATCGCGGCGAAAGTTAGTGCTTCACCCTGGAAGGCACACTCTGTCTTGAAACGTCGTCTTCGATTATGAAAGGTTCTGAGGCCACCGCATTCTGCCAATCATCTTCTTTGCCCAATCTCTTAACGACGATGAATCGCGCTTTATCATCCTTCTGGAATGGCTCTCGCGCACCAGTGGCTTCGCCTTCCATCACTTGGACGTGCATGCCAGGCCACAATCGTTTTAAAGCACGATGTGTTTCGATAGTACTCGTGGGCGCAGGATGACAGAAATCGTCTACTTTCGGCGCAACAATCGTCTGCCAACTGCGGGAAGCACTATCCCAACGTTGAACGGCGTAGGGGTATTCCCTGCCGCGATCAAAAGCATCTGTCACGTAGTCGCACGCCTCCAGTCTCACCGGCCAAAAGGAGAAGTTTGACAGCTCAGCCCAATACATCTTCTTTTGACCGGGTATGCCGATATTCACTTCCTCGCTCAGCACATCAACGTGCAAGCCATATGGGACGAAGTGCCCAAAGTTATATCTATGCCCAATCTCGAAATATGCGATCGCAACCACAACTGCGCACACTAACATGAGAAGAAATCTTCGCAAGAACGAACGTTTGTTACACGCTATTTTCGTCATTATGTAGACACCTATTGGTCTCTGAATTCGTCGCATTCAACGCTTTGCTTCAGTCGCCCCGCGCGCACGCCATCCGAACACCCAGCTTGTAGATAATCTTGAGCACCCCGCAGCGCAGTTAAATCGGGTCTCCGAGAGTCATCACCGTTCGAGTTCCTCAGGTCCGCTCTTTTCCTTCTTCATCGCCGCTTCGATCAACTTTTTGAGCTTCGGATGGCTTTCGCGGGACAGGTGTTCAAGGACGATCTTGCGCCCCTCCTCACCGCCCTCCAGGAACAGCGCAGAAACGGCGTCAAACCGCAAGATCTGTGATTCTTCTTTCAGCATATCGCGCATGATAGCGAAGCTCTCTTGCTTCCAGAGATGCACCGCGATGTAGGCGGCCAGCCCCCTCTTACGTAAGTCTTGATCTTTCAAAAGCGCGCTCAGCGTTTCGTCAAATGATCTATCAACTTTTTCGTTGATCATCTGAGTCGCATACCAACGCACGCCGCCGTCATCGTGTCCCATAAGATCGACGAGTATCTTCAGGTAAGCAGGCTCCCACTTCGCGGACATCTGCTCAAGGGCACTGTAGACCACGTCAGGGTTAGGGTCTTCTATTATTTTCGTCAGCGGCACGCCGCTCTTGAGTTGCTGTTCATAATTAGCTTTAGCCACGACTGCGTTTGTTTTTGGAATACGCGACTCCACAAACTCCGTCTCGTAAGCATGAGGATCTAGTAAGTAGGCGTTTAAGTAGTAATCGAGCGCCCGGCGGTTGTCATTTTTGACTTTATAGAAGAATCTTCCTACCCAGGCTTGAATGTATACTGAGTCGGGAGACATTTCAGCAGCCCTGACGAAATGATCTTCCGCCTCCTGCAATTTGCCTTCGCGCTGGGAGATGGTGCCCAAGTCGAAGACGAAGCTCCCCTCCTGCGGGAACTTCTTAATGGCTTCTGAAAGGAGCGGCTTCGCTTTATCGGGTTGCTTTTCTGACACTTCTGCTATTCTCAGCCGATATCCGTCTAGAGTCTCCGGGTAGCTGCGCGCGTACTCCTGGAGCAAACGATCAGCCTCCTCCAGCTTGCCTTCGCGGCGGAGCACCTCTGCCAGAGCCTCTATGTTCCCGAAATCCTCTGGCTGTAGGCGAATGGCTCTTGATATGTATTCTTTCGCACGCGCCCAATCTTCCCGAGAGATGTAGATGTCGGCCAGCTTAACGATGGCGTCGATGGTGTTGGGATCGCGGGCATGCTCCTTTAGCAACGCCGCTTCAGCCGCCGGGCTATAGTCTGGTGGCGTGGACCCCCTAAAAGCCAACGCAAATGCTTTATTGAACTCATCCTCTTCAAAGCGACCACGCCGGGCTGTCTCTAAGATATAGAAGGCCTGGAGACGATTACCTTTATCACGGAAATATTTTGCAAGGGCCATGTGTGCAGCGGGCTCAAGGAAATGCTTTGCGTACTCTGCGCGAAGCTGACTGAGCGACGGTTCCTGACCCTGTGTCGTACTGCGAATTGCGCATGAAGGCGCCATTAAGAGCAACCATATCAGAATGGTGAATTGGTAAGTCCGAACGTAATTAAAATGACGCACTACTTAACCACCTTTGAAACTTCATGCCGTATAAGGGTCGGGAACGCAATCGCCGATACCATCTGTCTCATGGTTTGCATGCTACCACTGTTTCCAGGCATGCCAGCAGAAATCGAAAGACGAAAGACGGCCGACTGATCGTGGTGCGAATAAGCTTTTTAGATCAGGCTTTTCCGTTATTATCGTCTGGTCTGGCCTTCTGCAAGAAGCTCGGTTTGTATCGTTCTCTCGTTGTAGCAGTCGACGGGAGGTACAAAGAGGCATGGCACGATTCACCAACAGACTCGATAATATTCGTGTGGCAGCTCCTTGCAGTGCTGATTGGGACGGTATGTTTGGCAACGAGCGGGTTCGTTTATGTGAGCAGTGCCACCTTCACGTCTATAACCTTTCGGAAATGTCGAGAGTTGAAGTAAACCGGCTGATTAATCAAGCTGAGGGACGCTTGTGTGTTCGTTTTTACCGGAGACGAGACGGATCAATCATTACCCAAAATTGTCCGGTTGGTCTACGTGCGATCAAGCGGAGACTGTCGCGCCTAGCGACGGCTGCTGTGTCCTTTGTCTTAAGTCTAATGGCTGGAGTCGGCTTCTATCGATTTACAGACAAATCGGTGTGGTTTCGACCTCACGTGATGGGTGCGATCGCTGTGCCGCATGAAAATAGTCGCCTTCCCACCAGGGTACAAGGCGAAATGGTCGTTAGTCCTTCAGCGGAGGATATTATTATGGGTAGAGTGGTTCCGATGGAAAGTTCAACGACCGATAAGAGAACTCAAAAGCGCACGCCCATTGAACACGGAGATTTGTGATATGTGGAAAAAATTACGACTTTATTTCGGCGGCGGGCTTTGCGTCGCTGTTCTCCTTTGGCCAGTCTATGCATGCGCCCAGGGAACTAAACCGCAATCGGACTCCGATAACTCCAACGTTAGGCCCGCCGTAACGAAGACCGATTTAAAGATCGTGCAACGCGCTCGTGAGATACTCAACGCCGAATCAAAATGGAATCGTGCCGACAACCGGATCTGCCCAGCGGAAGCAAAGACAGTTAGCTTATATTGCGCACTGCAAATGGCAACCGTTGAAGTGGGTGGCAAGGCTGAACATCGGGGCGCGGCACTACAGGAAGCCCGCTTCGTTATCGACGAAATCGCCAGGGACCGTAATTACGAACACCGGCTAATGAATTACAACAACGATCCAACGACAACGTTCTCAGATATTCAGGAAGTGCTTCGCATTACGGAGAGTCTCATCAGCTTGAGGCTGAAAACGAACGGCAATAGCCAATAGCGCGCAAGCAGGTTGACGCGATAGTCGGTTGAAAGTTATTTCGGGTCTACTTCACGCTTACCGCCAGCGTATCGTGATGCAAACTAATCAGGGTGCGGAGGTAAGGACCAATACGGTTAGCTGCTTCGAACCCGGCTGCTTTTGCCGCCGTCTCCTGGTCTGTTTCCGGGATGCCGGCGCTTTCCGCAAAATGTTTCAGATCACGATATGTTCCAACAGTAAATAGATCCCAGGCAGCACCCTGGTCCCGCGTGAAGATTAGGTTCTCCGGCCGTTTGAGAGTCTTCAGATAAACATTCTCCATTTCGCGTTCTTTGAATAACTCATCCTGCTTACCGGCGAGTGCGTCAAACATCTCCACGTGAAAGAAAGCAGAAGAGGCGAATGCTTTCTGAATCTCAGCCAGTGGTGGTCCGTACACAAAGACGTCTTCCTCCCAGGCGATCAGGGCGTCGAGTTTTTCCTGACCAGCTTTTAAGGATTGATTTCTTTTCGACACTCGCTCGGGACTGTAATAATCGGCATAGCTCTTCATCGGAATCAATAAGAGAAGGTCCCAGCGATCTCCCTGACTGTGACGCATTATCAGCGGCTGCTCGTCACCCGCACGTCGGTACTCAGTCAGCGACGCTTTGTGTAACTCGATCACGTCGAGCAACTTTCCGGGCGCCGCCTGGACCAGCTTCGTTTTGTAAAGATAAGTCGGCGCGGACGCTCTCGTCGAAACAGCGAACAGTGCCAAAACAATTAACAGTAAAGAGAAACGCACTCGCGTAGTCATAGTTTGCCTGACCTCTTTCTCCTTGTGGCTTTAATGTTCAAGCCTCTTTGCATTGAACGCACATTGTAGATGTGTAGGGCGTACAACATCTGATTGCCTTCGTTGCGGGAAGTCTCTAAGCCGTAAAAAAAAGCCAGTCTCGCCATCATCTTCAAAGAAGACTGCGTACTCGGCAATCGGCAACTTACTGGCAATGCCTCGTGACCAACCTGAATTGTTTCCTCTACCTCAATCGTCGATGGCATTTTTTAGAAACCACTTAGACGTTGATTGTGACGACGATGCGTTATATCGATCGACCACGGGAAGCGCGGTGCGATTGTTGTGTTGTCAGAGTATCGACAAAAGCGACGTCACAAGTTTGTCACAGATGAAAAACGGCAGGCTCTTCAACCTGCCGTAAGTCATTGAAAGGAATGGTGAGCCGAGCAGGGCTCGAACCTGCGACCCGCTGATTAAGAGTCAGCTGCTCTACCAACTGAGCTATCGGCCCTTAGATGACGCGCGAAAAATTATACGTGCGGTGTTTTGAGTGTCAAGCAAGCCCGCATCTTATTACGCGGTGGCGCACTCACTATTCGCAAGAAGTTCGTGGACGGCGTTGATGAGTCCTTCAATATCAGGCTTCGCGACATAAGCTGCGGCACCGGCCGCGAAGGCTTCGCGACGGTGAATTTCGTACGCGTCGCCGGTGTAGAAGATGCACGGAACGTCCGGCGTGAGCTTCATCAATGTCTCACACAGCTCCACGCCCGTGCCGTCAGGTAAGCGTTTGTCCAAAACGTAAAGATCATACTGGTGCCTCGATGCCATGTCGCAGGCTTCTTTCATAGTGGCCGCAGTGTGAACCTGGTAGTTTTCTTCAGACAGCAACACCTGCAACATGTCAGACGTGTCGCGATGATCGTCCACACAAAGCACACGGCACTTGGGACTTGCCACAGGCGAAACCTCCTCGAGACAGTCAAATTGTTAAGCTAACCACTGAAAGCAGGAGAAGCAGTGGGACCGCCAAATTATAGTCGGACCAGAGCAATTGCGCCACTTCACAAACTGGAAGACCCGCGCAATTCGCGTTTTCCTTAGAATATCAGGTATTTCGGATCGTTCACCCTTTCTTGCGATCCAGTACCAACCAGGTGGGCAGCCCTCCTGCCCACCGCCAGCAATCATCAACGCGGATCCTTCATCGCTTTCAGAAGACGATTCAACACTTCGAGGTCTTCATCTTCAGGCTCCAACTGTAAGTACTTTTCCAACGTCGTCGACGCGGCACTTAAGTCGCCGAGCTTGTGATACACAAGCGACAAGTTGAAATACACGAGGGAGAAGCCCGGCTCAATTTGTGCCGCTGCCTCGTAATGAAGCTTCGCGAGGTGTATGTCTCCGGCATCGTAATAGAGATTTGCCAGGTTGTAGTGTGCCTCGACGTGTCGCGGATCGTTTTTGAGTGAAAGGGTGAAGTTGTCAAGGGCCTTTGAGATCTGCCCGCGCTCGAGATTGATGATGCCGAGATTGCAATACGCTTCAGCAACGTTGTCGCCTTCGCTGATCGCTTCGAGATAGTGATCAGCGGCGTTTGGATCTCCTTGTTCGTGTAAAAGCAACGCTTCTTCAAACGGCGTGAGCAGTCGCGCGAGACGCGGCGTTTCCACGCGAAACAGATTCAGTTGTCCCTGCAACTCCGCCTCGATCTGGCGAATGCTGTGCCCCTGTGCGCGCAACTCGCGCACGCGGCGAAACTGTGTCAACGCGTTGAAGTCGTAAACGTAATCCGGTGCATGTGAAGACGCCGCAGCCTCGATGATGCCTTGTTCAGTCCAACGGCGAATGGTCTTTTCGCTTAGACCAAACAGTTGTTTGATCTCTTTAACGGAATAGGAGGATTTGACGCGTTGATAATCTGCCTTCGAAGGGACAGGTGAGGGGAATGAGATTACCTTAGTGCCTTGATCTTTCATTAGCACCTAAAACTCGCCACAAAAAGGCACAGAAGTCGCACAAAAAACGTCTGATGCCTTATGTGCCTTATTGTGGCCCTAACCAACCTTTCGCTTCTTAGCCGCACGCGGTTTCACGAGTGTGATCTGCGGCTTCTTCTTGTCGGCCGTCGCCGGCGCCTTCACCATCGGTTTGCGACTCGACGCCTGCAAACTCTTCTTCAGCGCGCTCATAATATCAAGTCTGGGAAGTTCTTCAACTTCTTCAAACTCCGTCACCTTCTTACCTTTGATCTTTGCATCGATCAACGTGCGCAGCGCATTGTGATAGTTGTCTTCAGTGTCGATCTCGGAAAGCGTAGTCGTCATTTCCTGGACGAGTGTCGTCGCCAGTTTCAATTCGTTCTTGTTCAACTTTTGCGCGTCGAGCTTCGAAACGCTTTCGAGGTCGGGAACGTCTTCTATTTTGCGCAACTCATGCGGGTAATGAAGCTTTTGCAAGACAAGTCCATCATCGTGCGGAAACACGGCCACAAGATCTTCTCGATCGCGCAGCACCACTTTGCCGACTGCGACCTTGCCCGTCTGCTTCATCACTTCGCGCAACAACGCGTAAGGCTTTTCTGAAACTGCACCATCCGGTCCGGCGAAGTATGGCGCGTCGTAAAACGTGCTCGGGATCTCTTCGCGGCCGACGAAGCCCACAATATCGACAGCCCTGGTCGTCTTGATCTTGATCTTCGCGATGTCGTCAGGTTCGACAATCGCGTATCGATCGGGCTCGTACTGATAGCCCTTCGTGATCTGATCGTTGGTTACGACTTCGCCGCACTTCTTACAGCGCTTGTCGTAACCGATTGGACCAAAGTCGTCGCGGTGCAGTTGGTTGAACTGAATCTTTTCGCTGGTTTCAATCGCGTTGTAGATGCGAACGGGGATGGCGACCAGCAAAAATCGGATGTGACCTTTCCAGATAGATCTCATTGGACCCTCTCCTCAAAGGCGGATTATGCCACGGATTACACAGATTTTCACCGATTATATTGAATGCAGGAGGGCGTTGCGCATGGCGCCGGCGCTTTGCCACCGTTGTGCAGGATCCTTTGCAAGGGCGCGATCGATGATTTCGCAGACCGGCCGCGGAATGTGAGGAGTACGCTCGTGCAGCGGCACCGTCGGTTGCTCAAAAATAGCCCGAATAGTGTCGTTAACACTGCTGTTTTTACTGAGATTGAGCGCGAGAAATCCGGTCAACAAACTGTACGCCGTCATGCCCACGGCGTAGATGTCCGACTGTGGTTTGACGTCGCGAAAATTGCGCAACTGCTCCGGTGGCATGTAGGCCAGCGTCCCGGCCATTTCGCCCGCCATCGTTACGCCGCTCAGCCCGGATTGAGTAAAACTCTTGGCCAGACCGAAGTCAGTCAACTTGGCGATGAGGTTTGGTGAACTACCTGAAACGAGGATGTTTTGGTCCTTGAAGTCGCGATGAATGTAACCCTGCGCATGCGCGAACGAGAGGGCATCGAGCGCCTGCGCGATGATCGAAATCCCGTCTTCGTATGCGAGACGCCCGCCTTGATTTTCAGCGAGTTTGGATGCGTCCGAACCATCGACGAATTCTGTGACGAGATAGACCACGCCGTTGTGTGTGCCGCGATCGATAAACTCGACGATGTTTCGATGCTTGAGCGAGGCCGCGACATCGATCTCGCGCATGAAGCGGCGCATCGCTTTGTCACTGACAGCAAACTCCGGCAACAGAGTTTTTATTGCGACCGCGCGACCCGTGCGTTGTTCGCGTCCCAGCATTACGCAACCCATGCCGCCACGTCCCAACAGTTTCACTGTGTCGTAACCTGGAATCGCTTGCGGCGAACGCTTCAACTCGATCCGACAGTCTTCACAAAGAAACGTCAGATGTTCGTCAGGCGCTGAAGCCTGTGCCTGTTCGCGCCGGCCACAATTGAGACATTCAACCATCACCAGTACCGGTCGCTTCGGGATGCCGGCGTCTTGTGTGGTTTCGGAGAGAGCGGCCGGAGCAGTCGTCGTGACTTCAACCACGAGAATCGTTTCGCCACACTGAATTCGATCGCCGTTATTCAGAAACGCATCTTTGACTCGTTGACCGTTGAGAAACGTTCCGTTCGTCGAACCAAGATCGCGCAAGTAAGAATGCGGCGGATTCATCTCGAGCAAACAATGATTACGCGAGAAGTATCGATCTTCAGGCAAACAAAGATGCGCATCAGGACTGCGGCCGATCAGAAAAGTGTCGTGCTGAGTAAAGGAAAAGATGCGACCTTTGTAAGGGCCGGATGTGACTTTCAGATTGACTTGCATAAAACCATCCACAGATTACACAGATTTTTTTCTGTGCAATCTGCGGAATCTGTGGATTAGTGTTCTATCGTCAGATCGTCAAAGGCAACTTCGTAGGGATCGCTCGTGTAAAGCCCGGCGCGGCCACGCCGAAAATTCGCGGTGTCAGTGACTTTCGTCAACAACTGCCCATTCGCATAAAACGACAACTCAGCCCCTTTGATTCTAATCTCCAACTGATTCGGACTGCTCCCGGAACGAATAGCGCTCGAAGTCGTCTTTTGCACGAGTGCTGACTGAACGCCGGCTTTGTGCATGATAACTTCATAAGAAGGCTCATCAGCCGACGGAAAGATCAACAACGCGTAGTCTTCGAGTTTCTTGTCGCGTGTTTGCACGCAATGGACCATCAATCCGAATCCTGCTGACGGCACCTCGCCGTTAACGGTTCGCGCGGTAACTTTCACAGTGGCGTTCTCGGTGTTGTAGTCGTTCGACGGCGCATACATGACCACGAACTTTTCCGGAAGCGAAGTCATGTGATATTCGCCGTTCGAATACCAGATCCGGCCATATGCTGATTGTCCGGTGCCCCACTTTTGTTGGCTAAAATCATCCGTTAACAAGGTTGGCACGTTCGCATTGGTGTTTGCGTTTACGTTGCTGTTGTTTGTGTTTGTAGTGACGTTGGCGTTGCGATTGTCGTTACGACTGTTCGCATTCAGGTTCCTGTTGTCCGTTGAAGACAGCGCCAACGCGATGAACAGCACTACAAGACCGCCGCCGACAACAATCACCGCTATCAGTCCACCGAGTATCCACCAGATCGCGTTTGATTTCTTTTGCGGGGGCGGCGCTGTTGGTCCGGGCCTCCACTGTTGCGGTGGCGGTGGAGGCGGTGGCGTCGGTGTTGGCGTCGTTCGTCTCGGCGCGGGCGGAGTTACCGCAGGCTCCGGATGATAGATCTCGGTCGGCGGCGGTTCAATCGTATCCCTCGCGGACGGATATCTGATGGTCGCGTTCGGATCGTAAGCAGGCGCATCGGACGCCAGCGGAGTGCCGTCCTCCAAACAAAAATTCAGGGAGGGATCGGTGTAAGTGCGGTCGCAAGTGGGGCAGCGCTTCATGTGTAGCCGCACAGATTATAGGAAAAGTTCAAACTACCTCAAGCTCTAATCGGCTTTCCGCAGCGCCCGCAGAATTTGGTGCCCGCTGGATAACTGCTGTTGCAGCCGCGACAGAAGACTTCGACAGGCCTGGGTGGACGCCAGTCAAGCGAAGCAGTTCCGATGGGAATGCCGCAGCGCCCGCAAAACTTTGTACCCGCAGCATAAATTTGTCGGCAGCGAGCGCACGTGACAGTCACCGGTGCCTGCGAGGGCAGGTCGCCTGTGACGGGTTGAAACGTCGTGTTGCCGCAGCGACCGCAATACTTCACGCCTTCCGCGAAACGCGAATGACATTTCGTGCACATCACGACGACTAACGTGGTCGAGTGTCCACCGTGTTTGCTGTCGAGACTGCCGCCGCGCGATGGTGTCAGTTGATTACTTGAAACTCCGATCTTGAGTTGTGCTTCGATGATTTGTTCGGCGACATCACTGCGAATCTCGATCACTCGCTCGTCGTCGGGTTCGCCTGATTTAGCCACGCGCAGCACGTGTTGGCCAGGCGCGATCGAAGTAAGGATTACACGACCCGAACGACCGACGCTGCCATGACGTTCATCATCAACGTAAACTTCGGCACCTGAAGGCGCTATGATCACGAGCCGCGAATCGCCGCGTTTTGCTGTGTCTGAACTCGAAGAGACGGCATTCGCAAAAGTCTCGAACCATTCGCTCGCAGTTGCGGGACGATCGTTTGGTTGTTGCGCGAGCGCTTTCATGATCGACGCTTCGAGTTCCGCACTGACGTCAGAACGAAGACTCGATAGTGCAGGCGGCGCTTGCGTTAACTTCTGCGCGATT
The DNA here is from genome assembly GCA_035257785.1 of Pyrinomonadaceae bacterium. Lineage (GTDB taxonomy): Bacteria > Acidobacteriota > Blastocatellia > Pyrinomonadales > Pyrinomonadaceae > PSRF01. The sequence goes on along the minus strand of DATEWS010000295.1, from coordinate 5,427 downwards.
AGCTGAGTGATGTTGCCGGTGAATGGAGGCCGACCGCCAAGCATGTGGTACGCGATCGTTCCCAGCGCGTAGATGTCGGCGCGCGCATCGAGTGATTCGCCGGGCTGCATCTGCTCCGGCGCCATGTATTCCGGTGTGCCGATGATACCTCTCGATGCTGGACCACTCGCAGACGTGACGTCGGCACGATCGGCATCGACAATCTTTGCGAGACCGAAGTCACCGACCTTTACGAAGCCATCCTCACCACCGGTTTTCCGCTTCTGTTGCATCAGAAAGATGTTTGCGGGTTTCAGGTCGCGGTGCAGTATGCCGGCGTCATGAGCTGCTTCGACGCCAGCGACCACCTGCTGCAAGATCGCCGCTGCGCGTTGCCGGTTAACAGTGCCTTCGCGACGCAGCAGGTGATAGAGAGTTTCACCCTGAACGTATTCCATCACCAGAAAGAAGACGCCTTCGGCGCTCTTGCCGAAGTCGTTAACGTCGACGACGTTCGGGTGACGGATCGACGCAGCTGAACGTGCTTCGCGTTCGAAGCGAGCGATAGCCTCGCCTTCCTGTAGATCTTCGTCGTTGAGAATGTCAGGGCGAACTGTTTTTACGGCGACTTGCCGGGTGAGCAGGTTTTGATCGCGAGCGAGATAAACCTGGCCCATCGCACCGCGTCCCAGGCGTTTTTCGAGCAGGTATCGCGAAGCGAGCAGGCGCGGACCAGGTAACGTGTTCTTCGTGTTTGCGTCATCGTCTGGACAGATCTCAACGTTGTCTTCGTAGCAAACTTCGCAACGGGGACACTCACGCATAGGCGAGGATTCTAGCAGAAGATTTTCTCACGCAAAGGCGCAAAGTAATAACGATCTCTTCGCGCCTTTGCGCAACCTTTGCGCCTTTGCGTGAAACAGTTCTCACGCCGCAGGCACTTCGGCGCAGCATGCAGCGCAGCGCGTTGCTGCCAACGGAATTGCAGTTAAGCAATGAGGACAGTCTTTCGTGTTCGGCGGTGGTGGCGGCGCCGCGCGCAAGCGGTTCACAGCTTTCACAATCAGGAACACCGCAAACCCGATGATCAGAAAGTTGACGATGTCGTTGATGAGCACTCCGTAAGTGATCACCGGCAATCCTCGCAACTGCGCATCAGCGAGCGACGCTGGATGCTGTCCGGAAAGATCGATAAAGAGATTGGAAAAATCTGCCTTACCGAGAAGCAAGCCGATTGGTGGCATGATGCCGCCTTCCACCAGAGACGTGACGATCTTTCCGAATGCCGCACCGATTACTACTGCAACTGCCAGGTCGATCACGTTGCCACGAGCGATGAACTCTTTGAATTCCTTCCACATGGTAGTGCCTCCTGTTGTTTGTCAGTGACAGTTCTTAGCTGCTTTGAATCCTGCTTTCTCCGCTTCTCCCGCAGTCTTGAACGTTACTTTGTTCGCGTCGGCAATCGCTTTCGCCGGCTCGCATCCCGCCGGGTAGTAAGTCTTCGAGTTTTTGTCGGCGACTATCTCGGGTTCCGTGCTTTCGTTCGTGTTGCCACCGGCTTCAGCCAGTGCGTCCTGCTCTTCTTTCGCCTGTCTTCGTTCGGCGACGAGATCATCCGCGGCTGTATCAATCAACCGAAAACTTGGACCACCGGCAACGGTCGTCACGATCAGCTGAAAGTCAGCGCAACGCAGTTGTTGACCTCTCGATTTCCACGACGACCAGTTTCCATCAACCTGCAACGACTGCGAGATCTGCTTCACGAACTCTTCTACGGTGTGAGCTTTGAACGTTTCGTCGAAGCCGATCCAAAGTGACGTGAGTCGCTCGTCGAGGAGGTCGAGCGAGATGCTTCGCACACCTTCAAACTTCGTTTTGTCGATCGTTGGATCGAAGTAGGGATTGATGGTCGTCTTGACGACACCGAAAGGATCAGCTTTTCCAAAGTGAGTCTGCGGAACTCTGAGTTTGACCTGCTCTTTCGTCATCCCGAGACGAAAGCCGAGTAGTTCGGGGGCTTCCGGTAAGTCGGCCATTTTCTTCGTACACTGAGCCGGCGCAGATTGAGCCAGAAAGAGGATTAACAGTGGGAACAGGGCTAATCGAAACATGCGTGAGAGTATACCTAACTCGGGACCAGTGACCGAATGATTCCCTCGAGCGTAGCCGGTTCAAACGGCGTGGACACGTACTCGTCGCAACCCGCCGCGAGAGCCTGCTCGCGAAACTGGTCGGCGCCATAAGCAGACACCGCGACGATGGGCACTGAATTTAGTGATTGCAGATTGCGTATGCGTCGTGTTGCCGAGAGTCCATCGAGTTGCGGCATCTGCATGTCCATGATGATCAGGTCGGGAGATTCAGTCTCTGCCTGATAGATCGCCTGGAGTCCGTTTTCAGCTTCCACTACGCGAAAGCCCCGGCGCTCGAACCACGTGCGCAACAGCAGACGAGTATCGTCGAAATCGTCAACAACAAGAACGGTTGGAGGGGTATTGGTCACCGTGCTCATACAAATCCTGAGATTACTGGGGGACCGTGGGGGTGCCCTAAGCCTAGCAAAAAACGGGCGGTTGGGGAATCGCTATCTCTGCGGTTCTCTGCGCTCTCCGCGTCGAATTGTTTTCACGCGCAGATCACGGAGAGCCGCAGTGACAACGTAGGACATAATTTATCGACGCGTTTTATCTTTTGTTGTGCCAGGAACCATTTTGATCGATGGTACTATATTTGGTACTATCAGCACGCCAGTTTGCGCGGCTGTCCCCACCAAAATTGGGGAGAGGTGTCTCAAATGGCGCGTTGTGCGAAGCTCTTAAACAAAGCTAATAATTCTCCGAAGAATCTTAGATTTGAAGACCTTTGTGCTTTGGCTGAATGTTATGGTTGGGTCTTTCAAAGACAATGTGGTTCGCATCATATCTATATGCATTCCGGAACTGGATCGCTGATGAATTTTCAGCCGCGAAACGGAAAAGCAAAACCTACCCAGATCAAACAACTGTTAGATGCAATTGAGGAACTGGATAATGACTAATCGATATTCATTCAATATCGAATGGAGCGACGAAGACGAAGAATACATCGCGACTTGTCCTGCTTTCCCAGGCCTATCTGCCTTTGGCGAAACAGAAGAAGAAGCCTTAAGAGAAGCCAAAGTAGCGCTTGCAGGATTTATCGAGACACACAATTCTAACAAGATGGCTTTGCCGGAAGCGGTCGTACATGAAGCTGTCAGCGGTAAGTTTCAGCTACGACTTCCGAAGAGTCTTCATCGCCTGGCTGTTCGAATGGCAGAATTGGAAAGTGTTAGTCTCAACTCCTACATAGCTGATGCGGTGCGAGCTAGAGTCTCCGGAGATCAAGTTACTAACCGTGTAATTAACGAGGTCCGACAGTTGTTTGCCCGGACTCAGAAAGTCTCAGTATCAGTGATGACAGTTGGCGGTACACGTTCGGCAAGACAAGCAAGGGCGAAAATGGTATTTGTTGCTACAGGAAATCAGAGAAGGGCCAACTCATAGGTCACAATGGCCGAATACGCAAAGGAATATCTCTTTAGCCACAAGGCTATTGTTGAGGAATTAATCAAACGTGAAGGCATTCACGATGGACTCTGGATGCTTACGATTGAACTTGGACTGACAGGAACCAACGTCAACGCACAAACGTCGGAAGGAAAAGCATCGTTGAGTCCCGCTGGTATTGTGAGTGTCGGTCGAATTGGTATAAGTAGAACCGATCACGAGAACGATTTAACCGTAGATGCCAGCAAGGTAAACCCCCGCCCCAGATCGGGTAGAAATGGTAAGCGTTCATCTCGGCCACAACTTTCCAAGAAGAAGTGAATTGGGTAATCTCGTCTTTCGTGAATTGAGGGTGCTCGCGTGAGAGCATGTGCGCCCTGACGCACACGGTGAGCGCGAGAATCTCTCGAAATCTCCGGGCGCGCATCGAACCACATAAGTGAAGGCAATTTAATTGCCGGGATGAACGCAACGATCAATTCACGCAAAATCACAGATTTCGCATGTCGCCAGGTACGCAGAGCGGCAGGGGTAACGTGTGATGTTACTTTGCGCTGCACATTTGTATGCTGTTATACCTCATCCAAAATTTCCTTCCTCCTTGTTGCGTATTCTTCTCCATCGATCAAGCCCTTATTCTTCAGTTCAGCAAGTTTTTGTAATCGCGATTCGATCGTTTGAGTGTCAGTCTGCTTGCTGGCCACCAATGTCGCAGCGCCAGCGCAGGCTGCATTTATATCGTTGGAGAGGGCAACTTCATCAAAAACAGTAACGCCACTCTTATTACGTGTTAGATTTGAATATGTCCGCCCCAGTTGTAGCGTGCGTTGGCGCAAGTCTGCGTTTGTTGGATTTGCCTTGAGCCGCCGAAGTGCGTCGAAATAAGCATCTCTGGCAGTATTCAACTGCTTAGTCTGCTCATTGCTTGCCTGGATGGCGACAATAACGATAACGGCGATGAAGAGAATTACTCCTCCACAGCAAACAACCCCCGTCGCATCTCCACCACTCTGCCAATACAACAATATTTCTATCTTCATAGATTAGTCATGAGAAATGAGAAATCTCACCTCTGATCTATGAAATCTACTCACTAGCCATTACATGCCTCGGGAGTAACTTAAATACGGACGAGGGGTGCCAGGAAGTGGTTTGGTGGGAGGGCCACTATTATGTTTACCCGCTCGCAGCGCGACTGAGGGCTGCGGGTCTCGCGGTGGTCAGGGCTTTTTCAGTTTCTTCCGCTATGTGCCTTGCCATCGCTAGGTTGTTTAGCACTTGTTCGAATGGAGCGGATTGCACTTGCTGTTCGAGCCAGACTACGTCATATCCCGGTAGCGTGTTGACGGCTGTGAACGCTCCGCCACTCGTGCGCGTAGCACAGATGATGATCTCACAGCCGGCGCTAACAAGAAGGTCGAGACTATCGCCCTGACTATCGATACCGATCTTCGCGTCGTTAATAGTCAGTACGGTTCTGAGTTGCGCCTTCGTTCTACGTTCGTGCCCGACTCGTGCGTCGGGATACATCGCGCGGAGTAATTCATCGACAGTCCTGATCGTTTGGGTCTTCCCAAGCTTTCTCCTGCCCTTTAAGGCGATGATTGTATTCAAGGTTTCCTCCCGGGAATTCAACAAGCAGTAACACAGAGAGGTTTTTGGTACCCGCGGCAGGGGTCGAACCTGCGACCTTTCGCTCCGGAGGCGAACGCTCTAATCCACTGAGCTACGCGGGCCTAAACAAAATGGCATGTTTCAAAGAGATGAACCAGGAGTGTCCCCCTTTTTGTCCCCCTTTTTTAACCCTTTTTGTCCCCCTCGTCAAATATCGTGCCGCTGCGGGTATTGGCCAGTTTGGGGCGATTGATGAACCTCTTTAACAAAGGGAAAATCTAAAGGCTTATTGGTTGACGAAACG
>DATEWS010000294.1:0-7435 GCA_035257785.1 Pyrinomonadaceae bacterium | reverse complement strand
GCTCGCCGCAGTTACCAGCACACTCGAGCTGATGGTAGCGGTGCGTCCGACTTTTCACCAACCGGCGCTCCTCGCGAAGCAGGCTGCGAATATCGATCACATCGGTGGCAGCGGCCGGCTCTCGCTCAACGTTGTGTCTTCGTGGTGGGCTGATGAAGCGAAGAAATATGGTGTTGAGTTTGAACAACACGACGATCGTTATGCGCGCACGCACGAGTGGCTGGAGATCGTCGAACGCATTTGGCAGGAAGATCACTTTTCTTACTCAGGCAAGTATTACCGCGTGGATGATGCGGTGTTACAACCCAAACCTACCACGCATCCACGACCGACGATTTACGCTGGAGGCGAATCCGAAGCAGCGAAAGATCTGATCTCGCGCTGGTGTGATGCATACGTCATGCACGGTGATGAGCCGGCACGTGTGCGCGAGAAGATCGAAGACATGTCGCGGCGTAGAGAGCGGCTCCGCTTACCGCGTTTGAAGTACGGCGTCGCTGCTTATGCAATAGTGCGTGACAGCGAAGTCGAAGCGAAACGCGAACTCGAACGCATCACCAACGTCAAACAATACGCTGCCGGATACGAAAACTATCAGCAGTGGCTGGCGGGAACGAGACTGGAGCAACAAGTTTCACTCGAAGATTACAGCGTCTCGAATCGTGGGCTTCGCTCGGGACTCGTCGGCACACCGCAGCGCGTCGCAGAGCGTGTGGCGGAGTTTGAAGACGCGGGTGTCGATCTGTTGCTGTTGCAATGTAGCCCGCAGTTGGAAGAGATGGAACGATTCGCAGAAACGGTCATTAAAGAAGGACGGATTTATGAGACATACAGCTATACATGAAACGCCCGGCAAGGGACTCGACTTATTTACTAACCTTCCCAGACGGCGCTTGATCAACTTCAACACTCCTGTCGAACGACTCGAGCGATTGCAACGCGCAATACCAGGCGCGCCACAACTCTGGATCAAGCGCGACGATCTCACGGGCTATCTCGGCGGTGGCAACAAGTTGCGCAAGCTCGAGTATGTTTTTGCCGACGCGATAGCGCACGGCGCTACGACCATCGTCACAATCGGTTCGATAACTTCGAATCTCGCCCGAACAGCGGCGCTCGTCGCGCGACGGATCGGTCTGAAGTGTGAGCTGATATTGAGTGGTCGCCATCCCAAGTCGGCGCACGCAAACTCGCGCTTGACGGAGTTGCTCGGCATCAAAATACATCGCGTTGCGGCCGGCAACGAGCGAGCGTCGCGGATGAGGGAAGTTGCGCGGGAACTGGAAGCGCGTGGCGAGCGTGTGTACCAGATCCCGTTGGGCGCGTCGAACGAGATCGGATCGTTTGGCATGGTGTCGGCATTCGAAGAGCTTGGGATTCAACAGCTCGAGCTAGGCGAACAGTTCGATGCGATCGTCTTTGCAACTTCGTCTGGTGGCACACAAGCGGGATTGGAAGTTGGGAAGCGATTGTTCAACTATCCTGACTTGCGATTACTCGGAGTCAGTGCGGACGATCCTGCTGAAACGATCAAAGAGAACGGCTTACTGGCGATTGAACCAATGATTAGGATGCTGGGCCGGTCGGACGTGCCGGCAGCGAACGAGTTATTCGTCGACGAGCATTTCATCGGCGATGGTTATGCAATCCCGACGAGGCAGTCGAAGGAAGCGGCGCGGATCTTTGCTGAGACTGAGGGCGTGTTGCTCGATCCAGTCTACACGAGTAAAGCCGCGGCCGGCTTGATCGCCTATTGCCGAGAGGGACGATTCAAACCAACGGACCGCGTACTCTTCTGGCACACGGGTGGGCTGCTGTCACTGCTTTAAGATTTTTCCAGGGAATTGTTGAGGTGCGTTTAGTTTCGCACTAATGCGGAAGGCGTCCTACTGCATGATTTTAACGTGAGAAGCCTGACAAAACGATCCCCAGCACAATAATGATCGGCGGCGAGATCACATCGAGTAATGCGAGGGCGATGGTGCGCCTGGCCTTGATTCGCTGGAGCAGCGGGCGGTGCAAGATAAATACGACCAACAAGCTAAGGAGCACAATAATCCCGACTACCGGGCTGACAAAGAACATCGGTTCGTAAAGCCGGGCTGCCAAGGTGCCTACGTGGCGAGGACCGTAGGCCATCAGGATTGTAAGTAAAAGATGAAATAGAAACGTCGCCGCAGGCGCCCACCAAAATATCTTTAACTCTTTTCTCGTCTCCATCAATCAGCACAACACTTTAGCAGATTATTAAAACTGTGGAACGTCGTCGAACCACTCTTTCACTTGCTTGAGTGCTTCGAATTCATATTCAGGTTAAAGACCCGCCGGAACATGCGAGTCTTCATCGATTGCGCCACTCACAAAACGAATAAGCATAAATGTCGCGAGCAATTGAAATAACCTTCGCGAGTTTGGCTGCGGGAGAAGGAGTCGAACCTTCATCTTCGAGGTCAAAACCCGAGGTGTTGCCAGTTACACTATCCCGCAACGAACGTTGGTTGACCCGACGGGGCTCAAACCCGTACCTCACCGATTAAAAGTCGGCTGCTCTGTCGCTCGAGCTCCGGGTCAAAAAATTGGCTGTGGCGGAAGGATTCGAACCTTCGGTGGCCGCATTAACAGTGCGGTGCCTTACCAACTTGGCTACGCCACAATCTGGTGGCTGTGGGTGGATTTGAACCACCAACCTAGCGCTTATGAGACGCTTGCTCTTTCCACTTGAGCTACACAGCCGTTGAAACTCTGGAAGCCCGCGGAGGAGTTGAACCTCGTGCCTGTCCGCCCAGCTCTTGCTGAGGTTCGGTTTAGAAGACCGATGCCGGGAACGCGGGCCATTCTGGACGGGGCGTGAGGCACGCGCCTCTGCCAACTCTACGGTCCCAAACAGTCAGCATTCTGTAGGGATGAGTCACGCCCCGGTAACTATTCGACCTTTTAAATTGGAGCGCGCGGTGAGACTCGAACTCACGATACCGGATTTGCAATCCGGCGCCTTGGCCGCTTGGCGACGCGCGCAATCTGGAACGGAAGGAGAGATTCGAACTCTCGAGTCGAGTTTGGAAGACTCGCATGTTTCCAGCTACATCACTTCCGCAAGTTGGAACTCCCGGCAGGACTCGAACCCGCATCATCGACGTTCGAAGCGTCGCGCCCTTCCAATTGAGCCACGGGAGCGAAAAAAGTTATTGGTCGGGGAGGACAGAGTTGAACTGTCACCACGAGTGCCCAAGACTCGGATGCTAGCGTTACACCACACCCCGTTGAATGGCGGAACTGAACGGACTCGAACCGTCATCGGCTTGGTTGACAACCAAGTGCCTCACCTCTCGGCCACAGTTCCTTGCGAGAGTTGGGTGGGCTGAAGGGAGTTGAACCCTCATATGCCGCAGTCACAGTGCGGTGCTCTACCATTGAGCTACAACCCACATAATTTGGCAGGGATGACGAGACTCGAACTCGCAAATCAACTGATTGAAAATCAGTCCGCTTTCCATTTCGCGTTCATCCCCATTGGTACTCGCGGTGGGATTCGAACCCACACTGTACAGAGTCTAAATCTGTCGTCTCCTTCCAGTTGGACTACGCGAGTAGATATGGCTACGGAGGTAGGATTCGAACCTACGTAAACGAGTTTCAGAGACTCGCGCCTATCCGACTCGGCCACTCCGTAATTGGTGGACCTGGCACGATTTGAACGTGCGACCTCGACCTTCGCAGAGTCGCGCTCTAATTCCACTGAGCTACAGGTCCATGAGTTTGGCGGAAGGGACAGGACTCGAACCTGCAAACGACGAGCGCGGTAGTTTTCAAGACTACTGCCTTTCCAGTTAGGCTACCCTTCCGAAAATTCGCTTGGTGCATGTGGTAGGACTCGCACCTACGAAGGACATTAAGTCCGCCTGATTTACAGTCAGGTGCCTTAGCTGCTCGGCCACACATGCGTGATGAATTCATCTGTGCTAAAAAACGGATGAAGGCAGAGAGAGACATTGCCACGAACACACTTCGAGGCACACTTCTACTTAGGATGGCGCTCTCGCGGACTCTCGCAAAGCACCGAGATCGTCATCCGTGAAGGCTCCCTGCCTTCATCTCTCGCAAAAGGTTTACTTCGATTGTCAAAAAACTAAAGGAGCGGGCTCTTGCTTCCCAGGGAAGCTGCCCGCTCCTTCAATTCTCTGAATTTTCTTTTGAGATTGGGAGCGGGAGTCCGCTCCCGCTGTATTAGTGCCTATATTGGCGATTATCTATGGACGCCGGTTGTTGTCCGAGTCTGCCGCCAAATGGATTAGACGTTGACAAACTCCGACCCAACGTACACATCGCCGTATACACGACGGCTTGCGCGCGTCGTTCGGCGTTATGACGTTTGAATGTGCAGTTCATCAACATTGGAATACCTTCCTCACATGCTGCGTTCGTTTTCGCAGGCTGTCTTGTATAGGACAGGACCACCGAAGCTGTCAAGCTCTTTCTGTCATACGCTAGAGATTCGTTCGTCGTTCCATTTCTGCCGGATACCGCTCTCCTTGCACGGTGATCTGTGATGCAGCGCTTTCAATTTCTCGCAGATCCTCACCCGTGAGCTCAACTGATGCCGCACCAATATTCTCTTCCATGCGGTGCAACTTCGTCGTGCCAGGAATCGGAACGATCGACGGTCTCTGCGCCAGCAACCACGCAAGCGCGATTTGCGCCGGAGTCGCATTCTTCCGTTCTCCGATACTTCGCAACAACTCAACCAACGACTGATTCGCTTTCCGTGCCTCGGGCGTGAAACGCGGCACCTTGTTGCGAAAGTCGGAACTGTCAAATGTTGTGTTCTCGTCGATTTTCCCCGTGAGAAACCCTCGACCGAGCGGACTAAACGGTACGAAGCCAATTCCGAGTTCGTCCAGTGCCGGTAATATTTCTTCTTCCGGTCGTCGCCACCACAACGAGTATTCACTTTGAAGCGCCGTCACCGGGTGTACCGCATGCGCGCGACGAATGGTTTGCACGCCGGCTTCCGAAAGTCCGAAGTGCTTTACCTTTCCTTGGGCGATCAACTCCTTGACCGCGCCCGCAACATCTTCGATCGGCACGTCAGTATCAACACGATGTTGATAGAACAGATCAATCCGATCCGTCTTGAGTCGCTTGAGAGATGCTTCCGCAACTTCTCTGATGTGTTCGGGCCGGCTGTCGACACCAACCTGCTCGCCCTTTGGTCCAATCTTGAAACCAAACTTCGTCGCGATTACGACCTGATCGCGCAGCGGTGCGAGTGCTTCGCCGACGAGTTCTTCGTTTGCGAATGGTCCATAAACCTCCGCCGTATCGAAAAACGTGACCCCGCGCTCGACGGCCGTTCGAATCAGCGAGATCATCTCCTGCTTGTCAGCCGCCGGACCATAACCCGAGCTCATCCCCATACACCCGAGCCCGAGTGCCGACACTTCCAGTTTCCCCAGTGTGCGCTTCTGCATTGTTTCTCCTTTGATCGCAGCGCCAACGGCGCGGAATATGATAGCCAGGAGCAAGCGCGAAGCGCGTCGCCCGTGGTACAAAATTTAAAAGGCCCCATCAGCCCTGAAAAGGGCGAAATACTAATCACGGCCCTTCAGGCCTTGACGCCTCGCGGTTTTAACCAACCAGGGGCGACGTGCTCAGCTTCGCTTCGCACTTGCCCCTGGCAGTCATATTCCGCGCCGTTGGCGCTCTGTTTACGACTTTGAAACAAACTCTAAACCTTCACTGGCATTAGAACAAGACGGGTATGGAGGTGAAGCACGATGTTAGGAGTGAAATCTGATAACGCAGCTCACAGCAATGCGATGAACTCATCAACGGTGAGACCGGTTTGCCGGATGATTGCGCGTAGCGTACCTGGTCTAATTCTTTGTGATTGGGAATCGTAGTTTGTGCGGGCGGCGTTTCGCGGACCAGGACTATATGACTGCCACGCTGTCGATGGAGTTCGAATCCAATCTTGCCTAGGGCCTTAACACTGGGCGCCTGAGACCACCGGCAATTTGCTCACGCAGCGACCTCGACCAGTTCCACTCGATCTTCCGGCAAAGGTTCGCCGCGCTCAAGCAGCACTTCCTCGTGCAAACTGATCGCTTCGCGCACGTTCGTGAGGGCCTCGTCACGTGTCCTTCCCTGACTGATGCAGCCAGGAAGGCTTGGAACTTCGGCAACAATGTAGCCGTCTTCGCCCGGATATAGTAGAACTCGTCGAGTCATGAGCAGATTGTAACCGGAACCTTTTAGCGGGCCAACTTCTTTCGGCGAATACCGGGCGGAACATCGCGCCGATCGTTACCGTACTCTCCTGCGGTTCGGTTAAAATCACAAAACTGAGGGGTTATGTATTGTCCTAACTGCGGTCAGCAGCAGGTCTCCGAGGAGATGAGGTTCTGTTCACGGTGCGGACTCGCGCTGAGCGGGTTGGCGGAGTGGCTGGCCGGCGGCATGCTCGTGAGACGCGCGGAGGAAACACGCGTGTCGTCACCTTCGCGGCGACGCAAAATGATGCGGCGCGCCGCCAAACTGATGTTCTTCAGTGCCGCACTCTTTCCTCTTTTTGTCTTGATGAGCGTTGCGGTCGACGAACCGGGACCGATCGCTGTTCCGGCAATACTCTTTTTCGCGTCTCTCATGTGGATGGTTTATTCACGACTCTTCATCGACGACACCGCACCCATGCTCAACCCGGCGGCTCAGCAGTCGACCTTCGGACCGATGCCGACGCGCATGTCCTTAACTCCACCGACTAACATCTCTGACTTTGGTCGCCAGCAAGTGAGAACAAACGAACTCGCACAGGCGCCCAGCGTTACCGAACACACCACCAAGCTCCTCGATCAAGACTAGAGAATATTCACCGCGCGACCCGCCAGTAACGCGATAACCAGCAACGAGATCATCGCCTGGACCATCATCAGAATTTTGGCCCAGCGCGACAAGACGGGCACGTCTGTGGGTGAGAACGCAGTGCTCGTGTTGAAGGCGAGAAATAAATAGTCAACGAAGTGCGGTTCCCATTCTTCTTCACCCGCCGCGATCTTGGCGTCAGGGTGCATCGTCATTTGCGGAAACAGGAACGCTCCGTCACTGTGACCAGGCACTTGAGCGCGCTGGTGTGGTCCACCTCCATCCAGGCGCCAATACCACGATGCAAACACGAGAAAGTTTGAGATCCAAAGGAAAGCAGCAGAAAGTAATAATCGCCGCGGAGCTATCTCATGTTCGGCTACTTCAGCAAGCAACGAATAGAGCGCAAAGATCAGCGCTACAGTTACGAGACTGTTCAGCACGTAACCCAGGAAGTGGGCCACTGAGTGATTACCGCTGCGGTGCGTTAGGAGTATCGTCAGGAGTAGTCCCAAAACGATCGCTACAAGCAGCCACCGTGGCGCGCCGGCCATCAGACTCGGCGGCAGCGCCGCAT
>DATEWS010000293.1:0-3490 GCA_035257785.1 Pyrinomonadaceae bacterium | reverse complement strand
TTCTTTGTACCCCCCGCCTCGAGCTTGGTCTTTCGTTCCGGATCCAGCAGTAGCCAGCCCTGCGACAACGCACCACCAAAAATTCCCAGCTTTACGATGTTCCTGTGGCCTAATAAAAAATCACCGAGTGTGGACCGTTGGCCCGGACGCACGTAACTGCCTGAGACGTCGCGACCGTCGTAGCCAATCTTTTCGTGGGGGTAGTTCGACGCCGTATTTTCGAAAACCATCGCTATTACGTTCTTCGAACCTTCTGACGCGAGTACGGCGCGCCCGCCGACTTGGGCCGTAGTAGGTGTCTTGAAAGTCGCAACGACGGTTCCGGTTGCGATGCGCGTGGTTACGGAGTGCAGAGTTTCACTCCCTCCCATCGCCTCTAAATGCTTGGCAATTATTTCGTCAGCTTTCAGTTTTTGAGCCTGCGCTTCGCTTGCGCCGAACAGGCATGACAGCAGCAACATCATTGCCGCTAGTCGATAAATAGTTGACCAATTGAAAGACTTCATGTGTGCTCCTCCGGAGGGTAAAAGTTCGCGGATAAAACTATCATAATAATCGCGACTCCAAACAGCTTCTCTGCGAGAAAATCTTCTCAGCGCACGGACTTCCGTATATACTGACAACCTACTCCCAAGCATCGGCTAATTCGACTACTTACGAAAGGTCGTTATGCGAATTGTAGTATTCCTCTTATTGCTCACTCCGGTCATTCTCTTCAGAACCGGACACCAGCAGCCCGCCGGCGGTCCTCCGGATGTCGAAGTTGGCGAAGTCTCCTCGTCTAAGTTCCGCACCTATGAGTCAGTTGACCCATCTGGACGGCAGAGGCTGAATAGTAATAAAGCCGATACAAGAAGCAGAGAATCCGTCTACCGCGAAGAAATTCGAAATCGCAATTCTATCGAGAATCGAAGTCGCGACATGGCCGACCTCGAACGCAGCGTGATGGGAGAGGCGTATAACCAGAGACCGATCGATCTATTTCGCTATCGCGTCAGTCTTAAGAATACGGGGATCAAGGTAGTCAAAGCGATAGTCTGGGATTATCAGGCGAGCGATACGGACGAATTCGTCGATGCGGTACATCGCCAGTTTCGTTGTACGTCGAACATGAAACCAAACCACAGCGAGCGGTTTGAAGGATTCAGCCCGCTGCCGCCGACGCGAGTGATCACGGCATCTGCCGCCAAGAGTTTTAGTGAGCGAGTGATCCTGAATCGCATCGAGTACGCGGACGGCAGCTCATGGCAACGCGCCGACTGGCGCCAACCCGAAGTCACATCCAATTACAGCAGCCGCGGAAACTGCCAGCAGCTTTAGCTCGTCCGGCAGAGTTTTTTAACGCCGAACGCGTTTGGCTAATTGCAGCCCAGCGTTACTTCTGGACCCAGCATTTAAACGCGGCGTTGGCGATCCGCGCGATCACTTCTTCGCGGGTGTTGAGATTCGCCCTGGTGTCGGAAACAAATACTGCAATCGCCAGTTGACGACCGTCGGGTAAAGTAATGATACCGATATCGTTGGTCGCGCTGGTCACTCCATTAACCGTCGCGCTCGTGCCCGTCTTGTGAGCGACAACTGTGCCAGCGGGTAACAATCCTTTAATTCGTTTCGCGCCGGGACGGCTATTGATCATCAAATCCAACAACAAGTCGCGGCTTGCTTTCGAAACCACATTTCCTTCCTGTACTAACTTCAGCAACTGAATTGCCGTCTCCGGTGTGGTCCAGTTTTCATATGAGACTTTCCAATTCGCGGCCATCTCCTTCTCGGACCGGGCGATGTTGATATTCTCGACGCCGAGTTCTCGTAAACCCTGGGTTGCTTTTTCTGGTCCACCTATCATTCGCAACAGAACGTCAAAGGCAGTACCGTCGCTCTCGGAAATCATGTACCTCATCAACTCGCGCAGAGTGAGCTCCGCTCCTTTCGGATAATGTCTGCGAATGGTGAACTCGCGATCAGAAACGAAGTCTGCCGGCGTAACGGCGATGCGCTGATCGAGATTCAACTTACCGGCGTCAACCTGCCTCAGCACGAGAATCGAGAGCGGGAACTTGTAAACGCTCTGCATCGGAAAGTGACGTGTACCTTCAATCGATACGGCTTCGCTCGTTCCGAGTAGCGCGAATGCCGCGCCGACTGGTCCATTTGTAACTGAAGCGATCTTTTTAACTTCGTCAGACAACTGACCAGTCTGGCAACTGGGCTTCGTACTGGGTGCCGGTATCGAAACCTGTTTAGCGGGAGATTTGGTACAGGCAATTATCAGTGCGACTAAAACAGCCAGCGCGAAAAATTTCATTAGCTGCCCTCGGACGTGAGACGAAATGCGGCCATTTCGTGATCGTTGCGAACCAGCACCACGTTACCCACCAGCACCGGATGATTCCACGTCTTACCCTCGAGCACAGGGAAGTGGGCCAGTTCCGCAAACTGATCCGGAGCTGCTTTTGCAAGCGCGAGCTCGCCTTGTTCAGACAATATCAACAGCATCTCCTGTTCGGGCAACAAAATGAGTTGCCCGTAGCCGTATCGTTTGCCTTTCCACTTGAGCTTGCCGTCTTCGAGACTTACGCACACAAGCGAACTGCCGTTGAAGCCGTAAGCGTAACCATTGTGAACGACGAAGTCATTGAACCACGGGTTGATGTCTTCAGTTGTCCAACGTTCCTGCACAGTCCAACCACCTGAGCCCTGGGCCACTGCGAGGCGACGCAATCCACTGCTCTCGCTGACGCTCACCAGCAAGTCCCCGTTCTGCATCACAGCGGGCTGCACGATCGGAACACCTTCCCACTTGTGTTGCCACATTAGCTTGCCGTCAGCAAGTGAAACACTAATCGCGCCATTCGAATTCAACAGCACGACCTGCTGAACTCCATTTATTGTCACGAGCTGCGGCGAGCTATAACCTGTGCCACCGGTTGGTCCTTGCCAGCGTGGTTTGCCGCTCGCAAGATCGTACGCGACGAGATTGCCGGACGCGGCGACGATTACGAGATCGTTGACAACTAACGGCGACCCGGCGATACCCCAGCCTGGAACTTTCGCGCCAGTGTCGTCCACTGCATTGCGAGTCCAAACAACAGCGCCTGTAGCTGCATCGAGCACGTTAACGATTCCGGTCGCACCTTGTGTGTACACGCGGCCATTGTTGAGCGTAGGTGTAGCGCGTGGACCAGGACCCGCATTCGACTCATAGAATCTCGCGCGGTCGCTGTGTTTCCATACCGGCTTGCCCGTGCTCAGGTCGTGACACGCAACTACCTCTTCTTCGCCACGCTGCTCCTGCGTGTAGAGTCGACCGTTATAAACTGCGAACGATGACCACGCTGGTCCGATAGGGCGACGCCAGAGTTCGACGGGCGGAGTTGCGGTCCAGTCAGTTTTGATTCGCGCGCCATGCACGACGCTATCGCGCTGCGGACCGCGAAAGCCGGACCAACCGGTTTCAGCAGTCGTCGACGCAGGAGCAGTGGCAGGCGCT
>DATEWS010000292.1:0-2387 GCA_035257785.1 Pyrinomonadaceae bacterium | reverse complement strand
CCGCCATTCATTTGCGCGATCAGATAGTGCGCCATGTCTTCAGTGCTGGAGATTATGTATCCCGCGGGCAACTCGGCGCGGTTGTAAGGAAAGGTAACTGCAACTGGAACTCCGAACCAC
Source organism: Pyrinomonadaceae bacterium (assembly GCA_035257785.1). Taxonomy (GTDB): domain Bacteria; phylum Acidobacteriota; class Blastocatellia; order Pyrinomonadales; family Pyrinomonadaceae; genus PSRF01. The sequence goes on along the minus strand of DATEWS010000292.1, from coordinate 2,267 downwards.
CAGCGATGCCCTGACGCCATTCCATGTCGCACAGCTTCCTGCTGCGAAAGAAACGTGTTCTTCATATCGAGCGGCGCAAGGATATGTTGCTTTACATAGTCTTCAAACAATTGCCCCGACACGTACTGCACGATTAGCCCGAGCGTTTCGTAATTCGCATTCGAGTATTCGAATGATTTGCCGGGACGAAAATTCAGTTTCGCATGTTCGAGCGCGCGCACGGTTCTTTCCAACACGCCGTCGTCGAGAGCCGTCGATAGTTGTGCTTCGCGAATCATCGGAAGACCACTGGTTTGGTACAGCAACTGGCGGATAGTGATTTGTGCTGAGGCCTCAGGGTCGGAAACGCGAAACCACGGGATGTATCGTTGAACTGGTGCGTCGAGTTTGACTCTTCCCGCCTCAACCAATTGCATCACAGCAAGTGCAGTGAAGGATTTTGTAACAGAGCCAATGATGAAGGACGTCTGCGGCGTTACTGCACGTCCAGATGGATCAGCCTCGCCGTATCCCTTGAGATAAACGATCCGATCATCCTTCACGATTGCGACTGCAACTCCCGGAATTCTCGGAAGCCGCATTTTGGAGACGATGTATGAATCGATTTCACTCAGATTCAGATCATCGCTAGCATTGATGGGTATACATACGGTCGCCAGTAGAATGAGAGACAAACATACCCTAAATGACAGCACCAGCTTTGGGATGCCGCTCGGTGAGGAGGCGCTGCCCTCCGCTACAGTTTCGCAATAAAGTGGTCTAACGAAAACCGATCGTCGACGCGTGGCAGCAGGAAAACAAACAGCAGCAACGCCAGTCGCGGTATCACGTGAGTGTGAAACTCATAGAGGGGCTCTTTGAGCAAGTGTCCAAAGGTGACGACTGCAAGAACGAAGCCCAACGCCACCAACGCCTCGCGAACACGAAGCCCGAGTATCAGCAGCGCGCCTGCGATAAGCTCAACGAAGGGAATGACCACGCCCATCGCCCAAAGCGACCAGACGGGTAGAAAAGTGTCCGCAAACGGCAGGAAGTATTTGCGAGCGTGATTGAGTGGTCCAAGTTGAAAGACCTTCATCACTCCGGCCATGAAGAAGATCAACCCGAGCACGAGGCGTGCGAACAGAATGGCCCACGCGCGGTCGATACCGGCAGTTGATTTTGTCAGTTCCTGCTGACTCATGTCGTTTCTCCTCTAAACGCGTGATTTCGAATATTAGAACGCGATCGTACAGACATCTCCAATTATTTTGTAAATCCATTTTGGAAACTACTGGATGCAGACCGCGGTTTTGAGGAGATTACAACGAGAGGAACCGAACAGCCGATTCAGTGGCCCAGCGACAACGACGCGCTATATGAAAGCCATCTATGAAGCGGTCTCCGGTGTCAAAAGGCTTTGAAGCACACTCTGACCAAACAAAATTTCTGAAGGCGTATGAGCGAATACGACGAACGTTACGTCCGGGACGATCTATTTCGCCTTTTCAGAGCTGGGACGCTTGAAGGTGTGACGTGACCCAGAGGCGACGCGCTTCGCGCTTGCCCGTGGCTATTATATTCCGCGCGTTGGCGCTGCAATTTCAACCAGCGTTAAAGCTTGGTTGTAAAATTTACGGCGCCACTAGAAATACATCCCAGGCCCAACGTCCGATCTCTGCACCTGCTGTGTCCTTAACCTTTGCACGATAACGAAACTCATTGCCGTATTGGTCCGTGTGTTTCGAAGGCTTGTATTCAAATTCGACTACCGCGACGTGCGCATCCTGGAAGCGGATCAACTCACTCGGTTCAGATACGCCATTCTGGTTACTGTCGTGCCACAAACGGAGCGAGTTAAAAACCGCATCCGCCTGCGTAATCACTCCGTCTCCGTTTCCTCCGTTCACATACTTGTCGTACTCGGCTAAAGCAACGAAGCCATTCTTTTCCTGGCCCAGCGGCGGTTCAGGTTGCGATGTGAAGTTACCAAACAACTCTGCTCCGTTATCGATCGTGCCGTTGCCGTTACGATCTAAACAGAGCCACGCGTCATCTGTTGCAGCAGCCGTCCAGGCAATCTTGTTTTTAGTGCCATCATCATTTAGATCGAATATCACTCCGTCGGCACGATTAGTCAGCGTAAATCCGTTGCCCAATACGTCCACCAAAATCGGTGAGGGATCGGAACACGAACAGTAAGGAGCGCCGGCCCATTGAGCTTCGAGATTCCGGCAGTTTTGCCAGGCGAGTCCATCATCGGCTACACAGTCTTCACAGCCTGTATC
>DATEWS010000291.1:0-8588 GCA_035257785.1 Pyrinomonadaceae bacterium | reverse complement strand
TCCACGCAGGCCACTGCGCGGGCGTATCGTTCTTGATCGCGAGCCGTATCGGCGCTTCGAGTAATTCTCGATTGAGTATCTTGTCAAAGATGCTCGCCACATCTCCGCCGCTATTCAAACTGATTCGATACCGATGATTCTCAAGCGACGACTCTGTAACACTCAAGCTGGTTGCTTCGCCACCGGCGCGCATCAACCTGGCGTCGTAGACGATATAACCAACCCAGGGCACGTGGGCCATAAACAGGATTTTCGTCGCGCCGTTTTCTTCCCCAGTGATCTGCGTCGGAACGCTGCGTCCATTCGGACCAAACACCACCACAGTCTCATTCGGTCCCGGACGTAGCGATACAGTCGCCTCCACCACGTCCACATGTTGGATATTCAGCGGATTGTAAACAATGATTGGCTGTCCGACGGTCTGCGTATTCAAACCTTCAGCGACGCCTTCAGTCGCACTGGTCAACACACCCGCAAACTGATTCATCGCGACCACGTCGTCGTTCCATGAAAAGTTAAACGCCTTCGGCGTCGCGGTGCCGGGCAGTATGTCGTGAAACTGACCGCCCATCACGAGCGTCCACGCATTGTTCAAACGTTCCTGCGGATAGGTGCGATTGCCGAGCCACATCGCGCCGACCGACGCCTTCTCCGCTGCGTCAGCAAGCAACTCGTTCTTCCGGTTCCAACGTTTCTGATAAGCCTCGGAAGTGATCGAACCGGCCGAGTGATCGGTCAGCAATAGATCGCCTTCGTAACGCGGCAGTCCTTTGATTTGATCGGGAAGAATGTCGAGAAACATCTGTTCCGCTGTCGATGAAACGACGTTTATTGGTCCATCACCGATCGTGGGATATCCCTGAACGAGCGCCGGATTCTTCGTCACGATCGCTTCCAACATGCGCACGGAATCCTCTCGCGGCGCGCCGCCTGTATCGCCCGTGCCGTAGTAGTGGTAATCAGTGAAAAGTCCACTGACGTTACCGTTACGTTGAACTCTTTGAGGCCAGTCTTCGGGCTGTGTACGCGCCGTTGGATTGAAGTGGGCGGGACTAGTGCTGATGTCTCTTCCGATTTGTCCGCCGTAACTACCCGGATTCAGCGCCGCGATTACGCCGCGTCCATCCGGACCTTGCCAGTAGCCGACGTTCCACGGTATGCCTTGCGGTGTTGCTTCGATCGAACCCGCACCACCAACACGCGCCGCCGAGTTCCACGTGAGTTTCTGAGTCGAGAATCCTTTGATGCCTGCATGCGCGAGAATGCTCGGCAACGAAGCCGGAAAACCAAAACAGTCGGGCAACATGTACTCCGCGCTCGTCTTGCCCAACTCACGCTGGAAGAAATGATTGCCGTAAAGTATCTGCCGAAAGATGGACTCGGCCGAAGGGGAGTTCACGTCGCTCTCTTCCATCGACGAGCCCGCCGGAAACCAGCGACCCGCACGAACGTACTGCTTCACGCGCGCGTAGTCAGCGGGCCAGTATTCCTTCATCATCCGGTAACGATTCGCGCCGCTGAAGTTGAAGATGTAGTGCGGATACTTGTCGAAGAGCGCGAAGTTGTCGTGCATCGTCTTCGGAAGGTATTCGTTGATGACGCGCGGATACTCCCAGCGCCACTGCGTGTCGAGATGCGCGTACCCGACGACGTACAGTGTCGGCTCTTTACTGAGATCGGTTTGGGCTGAAATGGCCAAAGAACTTGCGAGTAAAACAGCAAGAAGCTTCGTTAATGCTCGCATGTGTGTGGGCTCCTTTGCCCGACAGAATAACAGAATCGCGCGGTTCTGTTAGAATGCGCGGCCATGACGATTTCATTCTCGGATCGCGTGCGAGTTCCCGACGACGTTCTTATCTCAAACCTCCAGCAGGAGTCGGTGATACTGAATCTCGACAGCGAGCGTTATTACGGCCTCGATGATGTAGGCACACGATTCCTCACGGTCCTCAACGATTCGGAGTCGATCGAAGCTGCATACAACGTGCTACGCGACGAGTATGACGTCGATGCCCAAAGCCTGCGACAGGATTTATTTGAACTGGTCGAGGATCTCGTAAAGCAAGGAATCCTGATCCGTGTTGTCAACCCGTGAAAATCTGCGGCTCAAAGCAAACGCTCGCGACGAGGAATCGATCCTCTCCGCTTATGAAAAGTGGGGCGAAGACTGCGTCAAACACCTCACCGGTGATTTCGCGTTTGCCATCCGGGATGGTGAGAAACTTTTTTGCGCCCGCGATCACTTCGGCGTCAAGCCGTTTTTCTACACTTACATCGACGGCAATTTCAATTTCAGCAGCACGTTGAATGAGCTGCGTCCTGGCGTCTCCAACACGCTGAACGAGATTGCGGTCGGTGATTACCTGTTGTTTGGCGTCAACCAGGATAACTCGACCACGATCTTCAAAGACATTCAACGCTTGCCGCCGGGACACACGCTCACCGTCGCGAACAATGAAATAAAGATTCGACGTTATTGGACGCCTTCGATTCCGGCGGAAGTGCGGTACCGCGATAGTCAATCGTATGTCGAACATTTTTTAGAGCTCTTGTCGCGTGCGGTTCGAGATCGACTGCACACGGACCGCGTTGCGATCTCGATGAGCGGCGGTCTTGATTCGACAAGTCTCGCGGCGATCGCGTCAGAACACGCGGAGGTTGCGGGATTCACGGTTGTATATGACAGCCTCATTCCGGATGAAGAGCGTCATTATTCAGATCTTGCGGCGAAGCATCTCGGTATTCCGGTTACCCATTTAAATGCCGATCGCTATTCGTTGTTTGACGGCACGATGGATCAAGCGGAGCCGTTTCTTGTCTCTGTATTGACCGGGCAGTTTAATGATCTGCTGAGATTGTGTGCGGGGTTTAGTTCCGTTGCATTCACTGGTTATGACGGCGATGCGTTTATGCACGAGCCGCAGCTAAAAATGAGAACGCGGATTAGACGGATGCTTCGCAAAGCGGATGCAATGCCTGAGTGGATTGATGACGAGTTTGCGCGCCGGACGAATCTGCGTGAGCGTTGGGAGCAATTTTGGAGTATTCGAGATCGAGGTAAGAGACCGGCGGCGATGCGCGCGCTCAATTCGAAGATCTGGACGTCGCTGTTTGAAGGATATGATCCGGGCTCTACCAAACTACAGTTAGAAGTTGGTCATCCGTTTCTGGATATCAGGTTGATCGAGTATCTGTTAGCGATTCCAACAAAACCCTGGTGTGTTAACAAACACATTCTCCGCTGTGCAATGTCGGATAAACTACCTGCGGCCGTACTTAATCGACATAAAACAGGTCTCATGGGTGATCCGGCTCTTCAATTGGTGCGGCGCACTAGTGTAAGATGGCTCGACAGTTTTGAGGTCAGTCCGCAGCTCAGAGCTTTTGTTAACCTGAATCGTCGACGACCAGTTGCGCAAGAAAAAACTTCCGCCGCTCTCTGGGCAAGTCTTCGAGTATTCGCGTTGAACTATTGGCTTACAAACTCCCAGCCGATTGGAGATAGTACATGCAAGGTAGACCTGAAGCCGCTAAACAGGTAACGGAACAGGAAACGAAAAAGCCTTACCACAAGCCCGAGGTGATCGTTTACGGAAACATTCGCGAGATCACACGCAACGCCGGTCCCAAAGGTAATGAGGATGGCGGCGGCGGCGCGGCAGCCGGACCCAAGACCGGCGTCTGATCAGTCAAACACTGTCCAATGAAACTGCTTCATGGATTACCGGTGCTCGATCTATGGCCTTGGAATTGTCACCAATAGAATAATTCCCGGCGTTCCCGCCTCAACCATAGCATCGGAAGACCTGCGAATATCTTTCGGCTCGCTGCCTGCGTGGCTTCACACCGCGCCCGGCGAAGCCTGTTACGTCGCCGACTATAACAGCAAATGCGGTGAACCTGCGTTGCGAGTTTTTCGACTGCTCGATGGGAAGTACTACCAGTTTTACTATGCTGACCAGACGCAATTTGTGATCGATCGATCGGGCAGTGAACTGTGGGCGGAGTGGTCTGCGCCGTTAACACTCGAAGACACTGCGACGTACCTGCTTGGACCAGTGCTGGGATTTGTGATGTTGTTGCGTGGTGTTGTTTGTTTACACGCCAGCGCCGTTGCGATTGGTGACAAAGCGATTGCACTCGTTGGTCCGGCCGGATCAGGTAAGTCGACTACGGCGGCGGCGTTTGCGGAGCGTGGGTACAGTGTGCTCGCGGAAGATGTAGTAACGCTGGACGATCGTCGCGATCGATTCCTGGTGAGGCCTGGTTATCCGTGCATTCGTTTGTGGCCACCCGCGGTGAAGGCGCTCTACGGAGTTGAGACGCATCTGCCGAAGCTCACGCCGAACTGGGACAAGTGTTACCTCGATTTGAGCGAGCGATTTCAGGGAGAGCCGTTGCCGCTAGCTGCGATCTATCAGCTCGGTGAGCGACATCACGATGCGCGCGCGCCTTACGTTGCTGCGCTTGATCGATCAGAGGGTTTAATGGCGCTGGTGGCGAATACGTACGCGACGAAGTTGATGGACAGGCAGATGCGCGCGCGCGAGTTTGAGTTGTTGACGCGCGTGGTTGGTAGTGTTCCGGTGCGACGCGTCACACCACACGCGGATCCAGCGCGTATAAACGACCTCTGCGTCACAATTTTGAACGACATTAAGGACCACAGATAGCACGGAAAAAATCCGATTTTTTATCCGTGTCATCTGCGGCTAAGATTGATGTACAGCTTGCACTTCTATGGCCAGATGCTCGCCGATGCACCACGTATGGAGGCGTACATCGCTGCGCTGCGCGAGGCGATTAAGCCGGATTCGGTGGTGCTGGATCTTGGTTGCGGGCCGGGAGTGTTTTCACTGCTCGCGTCTAAGTTTGGTGCGCGACGTGTTTACGCAGTCGAACCGGATAACATCATTGGTGTGGCGCGGGAGGCAGCGATTGCGAATGGTTATGCCGATCGCATCGAGTTTTTCGAAAGCCTCTCGACTGAAATCACACTACCGGAACCTGCGACTATCATCATTTCTGACTTACGCGGCGTGCTGCCGTGGTTTGAACAACACATTCCCTCAATCGTCGACGCTCGCGAACGACTGCTGGCTCCGGGCGGCGTGCTCATTCCGCGACGCGATGTTCTCTGGGCGGCGATTGTTGAAGCGCCCGAAGAATACGAAGATCTCGTTGGACCATGGCGGAAGTTTGATCTCGATCTATCGGCGGGAACGCGGCTGATCACTAACAGCTGGCGCAAGTGTTACTTAAAACCCGGACAGTTGCTGGTTGATCCGGTGTGTTGGACCACAATCGATTACTACAACGTGCAAAACGAAGATGTACGCGCTGATATTTCGTGGCGTGCTGCACGCAACGGCGCGGCGCACGGAGTCGCCGTCTGGTTTGATTCGGAACTGGCCGATAACACCGGTTTTTCAAATCATCCGGCCGCGCCGAAGATGATCTATGGTGTTGGCCTGTTTCCCTTCTCACAACCCGTCAAGCTCACGGAAGGCGAGCGCATCGAGCTTCGACTCGCCGCAGATCTCGTGCAGGACGGTTATGTTTGGCGTTGGGAAACAGATTTCTTCGCGGGCGGGCGCCTGAAAGCGAGTTTCAAACAGTCAACCTTTTACGGCGTACCTCTATCGCAGGCTCAGTTACGCCAGTCAATCAAAGAGCCAGCTCAGTAAACGATGTTCACGTCAGCACGAATCCTCAGCAGTAAACTCCGCAAGGCGTTGGCTCAACTGCCGAATCTGCCGCGCGCGCTGGCGCTCGTCTGGCAGGTCGCGCGGCCATGGACAACTGCGTGGATCGTTTTACTAATCGTGCAGGGACTGCTGCCGGCAGCGATTGTTTATCTGACGAAGCTCGTAGTCGATGGAGTTGTGGCCGCCGACGTTCGACACGTGCTAACGCGATTGTTGTTGCTCGGCGGGTTGTTGTTGTTGATGGAAGTCGTGCGTAACGCTATCAATTGGGTGCGCACCGTACAGGCCGAGTTGTTGCAGGACCACATCACGTCACTGATTCACGAGAAGTCAGTAAATGCGGACCTCGCGTTCTACGAACTCTCCGATTACTACGATCACCTGCACCGTGCGCGCGCCGAGGCTCGCTATCGTCCCGTGGCGCTGCTCGGCAATCTCGGCGCGCTGCTGCAAAACAGCATCACGCTTGTCGCGATGGGCGCGATCCTGATCCCGCTTGGACCATGGCTCGCACTCGCGCTCGTGCTCAGCACGCTGCCGGCGTTTTGTGTGGTGCTGCATTACGCGCTCGCGGAGTATCAGTGGCGACAGCGCACGACGGCTGACGAGCGGCGGGCGTGGTATTACGACTGGATCATGACCACCGCTGAAGCAGCCGCGGAGATCAGGCTGTTTGGACTCGGCAACCATTTTCAGTCGATCTACAAAGGTCTGCGCGGACGACTGCGTGGCGAGCGTTTGTATTTGACGCGACGACAAGGTTTGGCAGAGTTGGCGGCAAGCTTGATTGCGCTGCTGATCGTGGGCGCCGCGCTCGGCTGGATGGTCTGGAAAGCTTTGCATGGCCTCGTGACATTGGGTGAACTGGCGCTGATCTATGCGGCGTTTAATCAAGGCCAGGGACTGATGCGCACGCTTTTGGAGAATGCTGGTCAGCTATACGGCAATAGTCTGTTTCTCGGAAACTTGTTTGAGTTTCTGGCGCTGCAACCGGTGATCGCCGATGGTCAACAGCGTAAAGATCAGGTGAAAGTCGGGATTGGGTTTAAAGGCGTGTCGTTCAGTTATCCTGATGCGAGCGGTAGAGCCCTCGACGATTTCTCGATGACGATTCCGAAGGGAAAGATCGTTGCGATTGTTGGCCCAAACGGCGCAGGCAAAAGCACGCTGCTCAAGCTGCTCTGTCGCTTTTACGATCCCGATGCCGGAGTCATTGAGATTGATAGCCAGGACCTGAAAGAGATCGCTGTCCGGGATCTGCGACGAATGATCACGGTGTTGTTCCAGCAGCCCTTTCACTACAACACCACAGTGCAGGAAAATATTCTGTATGGCGATCTGAATCGTCAACCGTCCGCGTTAGAAGTCAATGCGGCAATTGAGGCTGCCGGCGCGGAAGAGATCGTGGCGCGTTTACCGCAGCGGGAGCAAACCTTGTTGGGGCGCTGGTTCGCGGGCGGAACTGAGCTCAGCGTCGGTGAGTGGCAACGCATCGCACTCGCGCGCGCGTTCTTGCGACGTGCCCCGATCATTATTCTCGATGAGCCGACCAGCGCCCTCGATCCGTGGGCCGAAGCCGACTGGCTCGAACGTTTTCGTAAACTCGCAACCGGACGCACGTCGATCATCATCACGCATCGTTTCACCACTGCGATGCATGCGGATGTGATTTATGTAATGGACCGCGGCCGGATCGTCGAATCGGGAAGTCATCGGCGTTTGTTGGAGCAGAGTGGACTCTACGCTGAATCGTGGTCGCGACAGATGATTTTGGCCACAGATAACACGGAAAAAATCCTGATCTAAATCCGTGTAATCTGCGGTTAAAAAGCCCTGATGAACCATAACCCCGAAAATGAGTTGATTCTTTGCTGCGCGAGGCGTGAGGTGGACGCTATCGAGTTGCGCCGCCTCTTACAGCAAGAGATTAGCTGGGAATATCTCTTCGCCACGGCGCAGGCGCATGGACTGCTGCCGCTGCTGCATAAACATCTCAGCGGTACAAGCGTTCCGTCTCATTTCTTATCACGCCTGAAACGCGAGTCGGTCGCAAACTCGCAAAACGTCCTTCACTTGATCGCGAAGCAACTTCGCGTCTACAGGCTTTTCAAAGAAAACAACATTCCGGTTGCGCTATTTAAAGGACCACTGCTCGCGCAGATGGCGTATGGCGAAATCTCTTTGCGCCAGGCGGGCGACATCGACCTCCTGATCAACCGCGCGCACTTCGCACAAGCAAGAACACTGCTGGAATCACTCGGTTACGAGATGAGCCCGCGACTCACGTCGCCGCAGTTAGCTTCGCACCTGAACAATCACTGCGAGCTACAGTTCATGCGCGACGAGTGGTTCACGGTTGTCGATCTGCACTGGGATCTCGCACCACGAAGTTTTGTCTTTAACTTACATGCTGAAGAGGTCATGTCGCGGCTCCAATCAGTATCACTCGCCGGGACGACGGTAGAAACTTTCGGCGCCGAGGATCTCGTGCTCTATCTTTCCATGCACGGCGCGAAGCATCTCTGGCGGCGCCTCGAATGGATCGCTTCGCTGGCCGAATGTCTGCGAGCAACACCCGATCTCAATTGGGATCTCCTGGTCCAACGCGCCGAGCAAGCCCATGCCACGCGCATGCTCGCGCTCGGTTTGCGACTCGTCGAGAAATTCTCCGATGTACACATTCCCTCTCACGTCTTACCCGGCCACGAAATGCAACAAGCGGCTGATGAAGTTCAAGATCAGCTCTTCAACACGTTCGGCGCGGCGGACTCAACTGAAACTAACCTCTACAACCTCCGCATCATGGACCGAAAACGCGACGCACTAGTCTCCACTTTGCGTGCGATCTTTGTTCCTACATTGCCTGACTGGCAGGCGCTC
>DATEWS010000290.1:0-2404 GCA_035257785.1 Pyrinomonadaceae bacterium | reverse complement strand
CGGCGATGGAGTTTGATGGTGATCTCGCTCGTGCCCAACTGCAAAGCGATCTGTTTGTTGAGCATTCCTTTTACGACGAGCGCGAAGACTTCGGTTTCGCGTGGCGTTAGTGATTCATAACGACTGCGAAGCTCCGCATTATCCGCTTGCTGCGAACGCGCGTGACGATCGCGTTCGAGCGCCTGCTGAATCGCATCCAGCAGATCCTGATCGCGAAACGGTTTCGTCAGAAACTCGACCGCACCAGCTTTCATAGCACGCACAGACATCGGAATATCGCCATGCCCGGTGATGAAGATGATCGGAATATGAATGTTTGCCTGGGCGAGTTCGCGCTGAAGATCGAGACCACTGAGTCCCGGCATTCGCACGTCGAGTATCAAACAAGCAGGCACATCCGGACGCGTACTTTGCAAAAACTCCTGCGCCGACGCAAATGTCTCAACACCGAGTCCCACCGAACGCATGAGACTCTTCAGCGACTCGCGTATCGATTCATCATCATCGATAACAAACACCATCGCGTCGTTGCTCATGGCGCTGTCTCCGCATTTGCCGGCAAAGTAAACTGAAATACGGCTCCCTGCGGCGAGTTCGCGCTGGCCCAGAGACGCCCGCCATGCGCCTCGATGATGGTCCGGCTGATCGCGAGTCCCATGCCCATCCCGTCCGGTTTCGTAGTAAAGAACGCGTCGAACACATGATCGAGATTCGCAGCGTCAAGCCCTTCGCCGGAATCACTCACTGCGATCACGACATGCTCCGCTTCGTCCTGTTTGGAACTGACGATTAACTCACGTGCGCCGTCCTTATTCTTCGCAATCGCTTCCAGCCCGTTCACGATCAGATTCAGTATCACTTGTTGCAATTGCACTCGATCGCCGCGCACGAACGGCAACTCGTTTGTAAGCTGCTGCTTCAGTGAGACTCGACTCCGGCGCGCCTCGTTTTGCGCGAGTGCAAACACCTCGACAATCACTTCATTGAGGTTAACCAAATCATTTCGCGGCGGAGTCTTTTTAACGAGCGAGCGAACTCGCGAAATCACCGAGCTCGCCCGGTAACTGTCTTTGATAATACGTTCGACCGCTTGTCGTGCTTCAGACAAGTTTGGTGTTGCGCCGGCCAGCCAACGCAAAGTTGCATTGCCGTTCGTGACGATCGCTGCGAGTGGTTGGTTAACTTCATGCGCGATCGAAGCAGTTAGTTCACCGAGCGTCATGACGCGAGTGACATGGGCCAACTCCGTCTGTGCTTTCTGTAACGCCTCCGTTCGCTCCTGGACTCTCATCTCGAGCTCATCGCGCGATTGCTTCAGTGCCTCCTCCGCTTTTCTGCGTTGAGAACTCATCCAACTGGTCAGCATCGCGAGCAGTCCGAACACGACTAGAAAGCTGATTCGCTTTGGTCCAATATCCAGCGTGTAGAACGGCTCGATAAAGTAATAATCAATTGCGACCTCCGACAGGATCACGGCGAGCAATCCTGGTCCCATTCCGCCGAACCACGCGCTGACAACGATCGCAGCGTAAAAGAGTGGCGTGATGTCAGTGTACTGTTCCAGCAGTCTGGTAATGACCATTGCGGCCACAACAGCCACAACCGGTAACCCATAGCGCCACACTGGTCTCAAAAGCCACATACCCCTTTCACCTGCGCGCGCAAATTCATATCCATTTTCAGCAAAAGATCGCAAGACCGCTACTCGACTCAAGCGCAGCATAGCGAAATTTCGGCTCAAAGGGGGGAATTCTTATGCCAACAAGACTACTCGAGTTTCAAAGTTTGTTTAGAGTAGCCATACTCGCAGTTGCGCTCGCTTGCGGGATCTCCGTTCCTGCTCAGGTCACTACCGGCACGATTCGTGGTGTCGTAACCGATCAGGCCGGAGCAGTCGTGCCGGGCGCAACCATCACCATCACGGATCCAAAAACAAAACTCTCTCAAACTGCCCAGAGCGGCAGTGGCGGTGAATATCAATTCAACAACTTACTCGTCGGCACGTACGTTATGACGGTCCAACCGCCGGCGGATTCAAATTTCAGCGCACTCACGCTAAACGATGTGCGAGTGAAACTGAATGAGGTTACTGATGTGCCGACAGTTCTACAGCCGGGCGAGACCACAGCATCAGTGACGGTATCAGCAGGTGGCGCTGAACTCGTCGATACAACTTCACTCAATCTCGCGAAAGATTTCAATGCGAGACAAGTCGTCGACCTGGCCCAAACAGGGCAGGGCGCCGGCATTTACAATCTGGCGTTGATATCTCCAAACGTTGTCAGCAGCGGCGGTGTTGGCCTCGGCACTGGTGGTTCAGTCGGCGGTCAACGACCACGTGACAACAACTTCATTGTCGACGGTATCGACAACAACGACAAGTCAGTTTCGGGACCACAGATCT
>DATEWS010000289.1:0-3938 GCA_035257785.1 Pyrinomonadaceae bacterium | reverse complement strand
GCTGTTATCGCGGTGCTTGCGTGCTCTCGCCATCCGGGATTGAACTGATGCACACGGAGCCGGCACCGAACACATACGCGATGGGTTGGGAATCATTCGTGTCAAACGGCCACGTGCTGATCAATCACGACGGTGGCACTGGACACTTTCAGTGTGCGATGTTTTTCGACCCGCAGGAAAAGGTCGGCGTGTTTATTGCGGCGAATGCGGCGAACGCGTTGGACGCCTTCTCGTCGCCGCATGGTTCATCCGTACTTGATGGATCAACAACTCGCGCGATGGCGCAAACTGTTCTAAGCATGGCAACAGGCCGGCCGCTGCCGGATCAAGGTCGCGGACTCAGATTGTTGTACATCATTTTCGATGCTGTGATATTCGTTCTAACAATTGTTTTAATAATTTCGCTGCTCCGCCTGCGCAAACGCTTTCGTGAGTTACGGCGCCGTGGAATTCCTAATCGAGCAGCGTTAGTAGTACGCATTGTGCTTTTGCATTTTGTCTGGCCGCTCGTGTTGCTCTACCTGATCGTGACTGTCATCGATTGGAGAGTCGTTTTGTTTTTGTATCAGCCGGATTTAGGTTACTGGCTGAGTGCGGTTGCAATCGTGGTCGTGCTCAAAGGACTGCTCGAATTAGTGCTTCTTTGGCGCGTGCCCGGACAAACGAGCGGTAGTGTCAGCGTTTCCTAATCGTCACCTCTCCCGATTTCTCGCCTGGAACCACTTCCCAACCATTTACCAGTTCCAAAGACCAGCCATCTCCTTTCAGTGGGCGAGCGGACAGGTCTGTTGGCGCCGTCACGCGAGCACGCACCATGTGACCGGTTGCATCACGTTCAACCCAGGCTCCGTTGGTTACTGTCAGAACACCCCACGGGTCCACTAGTCGCATTGTTGGATATACCGTATTACTCGCGTCAATTCCGATCACGTTATTTGGGTCATAGCTGTAATTCACCTCTGCTGACAAAGGCAGGATCAGTACTGGTCCATCCAAAAATTTCTTTCTTGCTTCTGCAATCTGCTGCGCGCGTCTCTGTTCCTGATGAGTCTCGATGGTAACGATCTCGTCACCTTCGTAACGCGATGCAGCCGCACGTGCGGCTGCTTCCGATGCGCGAACTCGAACCGCGTATCGCTGCTGTAGCAGTTGCCCGAGATCAGCATCAGGTTTCAAGTTAACGCGCCATGGTTTGCCACTGAGATCGAGTAAAGCACCGTACGCTGGACCTGATACGTACGCAAACGAGCGAGCAAAGGTCGGATTGTTGCGTGCCTGGCGAAGAATGAGATCGGCGCGCACCACCGTTTCCTGCAAATCCGCTGAGCTTAATTTCACGCCTGTATACTCCGCCAGTCCTTCATTCAGTTCGAGCGCGTTTTCATTATTGGCGGAGTTCTCGAACAGTGAGCGACGGTAGGTTCGGAAGAGCAGCGCGTCAGCGATCGCGGCGGCTCGTGCAGAACCGGTCTGCCGTAATGCGCGCTCGAGTGCTCGCCACTCCATCTGTATCCAGATACGACCGTTGAGAGTGTCGAGATGTGAATTCACCGCATCGCGTGCAGGTAATCCGAGTTTCGCCTGTAAGCGATGAAAGCACTCGTGTAGCAGCAATCGTTCGCGAGGCTGACGCAATTCTCCAACGGGCCACATCACCATGGTCCAATGCACGCCTGCCCAGTCGGTTGCGGTATTCGCCGGATTGATCTGGCTCGGAAGTTTGCCAACAAAGACGCCATCGTGCGCCGCGAGCTTATGTTCGAGATCCGCCTGGTTGGCGACGACGTTGCCGGTGCGCGGATCGACAAACAGGATTGGACCATACAAACTCAGGCCCCACATCTTATTGCCGTCTCGATCGGAGGTCTGCTTGAGTTGCTGAAAGTATTGCGCAGCGAGTTTGGTGTCGATGCCGGGAGACTGTGCTGCGGCGCAGGTAACGAATACCAGCATGACCAGGAGGGTAGTGACTGTACGGTATGTCATATCAGTGGTGAATAATATCCTGCCCGGTGTTTGCACGTCAGGTTGGTTTGAAACGTTACACTCCCGCGCATGAAAGTAAGCCAACATATGACCGTGAAAGCTTATAGAACAACCCCTTAGCGGACGGCATCGAATCTGCTGACACTGTTGCAGGCAAGGGGAATTGAACTATGGAAAATACTCCTCGGGAGCAAGGAATACTCGACGTAATTGCGACGCTCGCCGCTGAGCGTGCGAGTGGCAGACTTCAAATCAACACGGGAATGACTGAGGGCGCGCTTTTCTTCGACAGCGGCCAGCTCGTCGATGCTCGGCTGGGCAAGCTCAGCGGGTTTCAGGCAATTAACGCGCTCGCTACCCTGCGCGACGCCAGTTACAACTTCGATCCGGGCATAGCTCCGCCGGCGCAAAGCTCGATAACTGCGAATCAGCGTCTGCTGCTGAAAGATTTTTTCGGCATCGAGACGGCTGCTCGCGAACCATCGCACGATCTCGACATGATTTGGCAGGAAGACGACTCACCGCCGGCGAAAGTAGTTCCTCTTACGGATGTGAAAGACGACGACGAATCTACTTTGGTAAAACGCAAACCAGTCGTTACAGAACCAGCAGCTCCACTGCTGCACGAACGGCCGGCGAGATCTTCATTCCGGCCGGCCTTGCTTCTGATTATCCTGGCTGCGCTTATCGCCGCGGTGGCTGTCGCGTTCGCGTTGCGATCCCGCCAGTCTGATTCGACTGCGTCAGTCGCTCCGCCCGTAATTGAAACTCCGTCACCTGTTGCTGACGTGCCGGAGGAGGCCAAGCCCGAGGCGACTTCTACCGCTGCGAATCTTTCAGGTGACTGGAAGGTGGTTAATACTGTCGAGCAAAGCTCTTACGCAGCATACAAGAACATGGAGATTGGTTTTAACGTTTCAATCGATCAAGCGGGAAACGACTTTACGGGAAAGGGCGAGAAGATCTCTGAAAACGGCCGAAGCCTGCCCGCTGCCGGCAGAACACCGATAACAGTGAAAGGGACCATTGACGGCGACAAGGTTGAAGCTACATTCTGGGAAAAGGGCGCGGTCCGAAAGACGAATGGCCGGTTTGTGTGGAGAATCGATAAGGGAAGTGGCGGGCTGAAGGGAACGTTTGTTTCCACGGCTGCGCGGACCAGTGGAAAGTCAGCCGCGACAAAGAAGTTATAGATAGATGGCCTCACTGCAAGACGTCTACTGGATCGGCGGCGGGAGCTGTGCAGGCAAGTCGACTGTTGCGAGCCGCATAGCTGCTGAGCGTGGTCTACGTGTCTACGCGACTGATGACGTGATGGCCGATCACGCGCTTCGCAGTTCACCTGGCAACTGCCCATTGCTGCACGAGTTTATGGCGATGGATATGGACCAGCGATGGGTGAATCGATCACCGGAGATGATGTTCGAGACGTTTCACTGGTTTAATGGTGAGGGTTTTGATTTGATCGTCGAAGACTTGCACCGCCTTCCGAACGAGCCTCGTGTGATTGTCGAAGGGTTCCGGTTGTTGCCACATCTCGTCAAAGATCTTCTCACTGTAAACAGTCATGCCGTCTGGCTACTCCCGACACCCGACTTCCGTCAGCGAGTGATTGCGGACCGCGGCGGATCGGCCTGGTCCTTTCTAGCCAAGACCAGCGATTCGGATGCAGCCCTGCACAACCTGCTCAAACGCGATCGAATGTTCACAGATCACCTTCGCGATGAAACACTGCGTCTGAATCTACACGCGATTCAAACGGACCCCACAACAACGGAGGACGATCTCATTAGGCGAGTGACGGACCTGTTCGAACTCTGAAGTTCAAATGATTAACCACCGGAGATTTTAGGCCATAAATGTTACCAGACAGCTCGCACCGTTGAGGCAGGCGTACCTTTGAACTGATTGCAGCGCCAACGGCGCGAAATATAATAGCCAGGGGCAAGCGC
>DATEWS010000288.1:0-2586 GCA_035257785.1 Pyrinomonadaceae bacterium | reverse complement strand
AACGTGTTTTCAAATCAAGAGCAGGAACAGATGCGCATAACGGCCGAGGGTCGCGTCGGTATCGGCACCAAAACCCCTGAAAGCGACGCTCGACGTCGCCGGCACGATCAAGGCTCGTAACGGTATTCAGTTTAACGATGGTTCGGTATTGAGCTCGGCGAAAGACGCGCCATCCGGAACCGCGGGCGGCAACAACTTGTCAGGCACAAACATCATCACCGCGATCAACGATCCGGCAACAGCCGGCGCCATCAATGACAACCGCGTCTCTCTGAATCTTGCGCGACTCGCCACCGCAAACACCTGGACGGGCTTCAACGTCTTCAACTCCGGACTTTCAGCTAACAACGCGCAGATCACAAACGTCGGCAACCCGCAAAACGCCGGCGACGCCGTCAACAAAACCTACTTCGACACCAGCGCAGTGCGATTTCTGCCCGCCGTTCAGCAACAATCGGTTGGTGACGCGAACGGTACTGCTCCGATGATCAACGTGCGCGGTCAAAGCACCTGCTGCGGTGCTGACTTTGGCTTTGCGGAATTCAAAGTTTTTCAAAACGGCAGCTTTGTCGCGACCGGCAACCTCGGCATCGGAACTCCGCCGAAAGAAGGTCCTGGTTATCGCACTTCATGGCACAGTTACAAAGGCGCGTTTCGCTCCGGCTACGCCGACACTGAATGGAACGACGCAAACGTCGGCTTCTTCTCGTGGGCCGGTGGCAGCAACTCCACCGCCTCCGGTCTTTACTCGCTCGCGTTCGGCGACACGAACAGAGCCCTCGGCACCAGCAGTATCGTTTTCGGAAGCGGGAATGAAGTGAAAGGCTCGGCCGGTATTTCAGCAGGCGCGGGCAATCGCGTGTGCGACACGTACGGCGTGGCGTTCGGTAACAAGGCCATTTCGGGTGGTCCAATCATCGGCAACAATTGCGATCCGAACAGCTTCAATATCAAGGGTCTTGCTGCTGTCGCAATCGGTTATAACGTGACCGCCAACAACGATCACTCGTTTGCACTCGGGAAGTTTGCTTCAACAAACGGATTCAGCGGCGCGTTCGTCTGGGGTGATGGATCAGCGACGAGTAGTGTGCAAACGTTCAACGCTGTCGCGAATAATGAGTTCGCAGCGCGCGCGAGTGGTGGTTTCCGTTTCCGCACCAACCTCGCGGGCACGACTGGTTGTAACTTGCCGGCCGGTTCGGGAGTTTTTAACTGCACCTCGAGCCGCTACACGAAAGAGAACTTCTCGCTCGTGAGTGGAGCGGATGTGCTCTCGCGACTGCGCGGTATCGATGTAAGCACGTGGAACTACATTGCCGAAGGAAGCAACGTGCGCCACATGGGACCAATGGCGGAAGACTTCTTCAAGGCATTCAGCCTCGGAACCGGCAATGCTTCAATCGGCGTTCAGGATCTGACGGGCGTAAGCCTCGCGGCCATCAAGGAACTCGACAAGCGCACCACCGAAGTCGAGCAACTTCGCCTAGAAGTCAATCAACTTCGCGATGCCAAAAGTGAATTGGAACGGCGGTTAGCTGTACTCGAACAGTTGCTGAAACTTCACTAAACAATTAGCCGCGGACTCCACAGATAAAAATCCGTGGGATCCGCGGCTAAAAATTTACCAACGCTACGCCGGGACAGTCAGGACAATCAGTCTCACTCACCACGTACTGACAGCGACAACGCGGACAATACGACAGCGAATTTTTCTCCCGTCCTGACGGCGCCAGCAAGTCTTCGGGTTTCAAAAACCGCTCCAGACAAAGATTCAATTGCTCATCAACCGCCCAACGCATCGTCTTCTCAGCGCTCTCATCTGAAACGTCGTGCTTAAGCGGATGACGCAGGTCGAGCACGAACGCGCGTACAAACTGCTGCTCGCCCGATCCTGCCAACAAATTCGCCAGCACAATCGGACTGTAATCAGCCAGCAGGTTTCGCGTAAGGATGTCAGCCGCACGAATCGATACCGGCGGACACAGAATCATCTTCACTAAGTTCTCAAAACGCTCCGAGCCTTCAGTTGGAAATAGCTGCTTGTGCGCACGATAGAACATGATGGCCGTCAGCACCGCCAGGATAATCATGACGACCGCGACCGGAATGATCAACGGCATCAATCCAAACGTGGTCATTAACGCGGGTGTGAAGACAAACAGAAATAGAAACAGGATCAAGCTCAACTCCTGAACCGGCTCGATCGCCGCCTTCCCTTCCTTTAACCGCGCGGCGGCATCGTCGATTGCAAACTGCTTTTGCATCCAGTTGCGCAAAATTCGTTCGCGTTTAGTCGTCGACGCCTTGACGATCTCGCGGACCACTTGGGCCAACATCTTCGCCTGTCCGAGCGTCGCGCACTTCGCGAACTTTTCATCGTTCACGATCAGGTACACGCCTTCGGTCGCGGTAGTTTTGATCTCGTTGAATGAAAGGAATTGTCCGGTTTGCGTATGCGATCTCGCTTCAGACGGAAGCGTCTGAAGATTGTAAGCGCAGATCCCTGACGGCGAGATTGAAACCGGTAACAAGTGCGAAAGGAAGATTCGTCCGGCGGGCGGTACCGGATTCAACAACATGACGGCG
>DATEWS010000287.1:0-3766 GCA_035257785.1 Pyrinomonadaceae bacterium | reverse complement strand
GCCGTGGCAGCTTGCGCACTACGCCATCGAAGCTCGCATCAGTCTCACCAATCTCAGTCGCGCCCATGCGGCGGTAAAACCCAGCCGCATTCGGATCGGACGAGATCTCAACCGCGATAACCTTCAACGCCGCAGCTCGCTCCATCGCATCAAGAAACAATTCCTTACCAATCCCCGTCCCGATCAGAGTGGGCTTCACCCACATGTGATCGAGCTCTGCTTTATTACCCGTCACAATCAACGCGTAGAAACCCTGTATCTGTCCATCCTCTTCCGCGACGTAAACATGATTGTCATGAATGAAGTTGGAAGTGATCGTCAGATCTGATTCCCAGTGTTTGATCCAGTGTTCGGGGTAACCCCAATAGCGCTTGGCCTCAAGCGCCATATTGGTCAGGACTGAAGCTTCATCTGTCGTAGCGGGCCTTATCATCGCGAGACCTAATTCTTCTCCAATGTCTTTTCTACTTTGCGAACGAGTTCCTGGACTTGGGGAACAAACTCACCTTTCGGGGCTAACTTTAGATATTCCCGGTATTCGAGTAACGCACGTTCGCGCTGGTTCACGCGCAGCAAAATGTTCCCCGCGAGCAAATGCGCTTCCGCGAGATCGGGTTTGAGTTGCAGTGTCATGCCGATTGGACCACCGGCTTTCGTCACTTCACCCATGTCCCAATAAAGACGTCCAAGCGTGAATTGTCCGTGCCACGATTTTTGATCGAGCTTTAATCCCTCGCGCAGTGTTTGTTCCGCGTCCGTGTAACGCTTTTGACGCCAGTAGACCTCGCCCAAATAGATCAAAGCGGGCGCGCTTTGCGGTTTGATTTCGATGGCACGCTGCAAGGATTGTTCAGCCTTTTCCCACTCCTTGAGATCCATGTGAGCGACGCCAAGCAGCAGTTGAGCGTCAAAGTAGTTTGAATAACCAAGCGTCGCTTTTTCGAGAAAAGCAATGCCTTCCTTGTAATTCTTTTTTAACAACGCCGCGCGACCGTTCTCGAAATCCTCACGAGCCGCCACCGGGATGCGAGCGTCGATCACGTTTGTCAGCAACGGCAGGCCGCTTGAATTTTTTGATGATTCAGAAATGAGTTCGAACACGAGATAGATCCGGAAAAGCATCTGGAGATCAGCGTCCTGCTGTGCGGGACGGTAACCAGGCGCATTGACGATGACTTTGTAATAGCCTCTTGGCAGATTGGGAAAACGAAAGCGCCCACGACTATCAGTGACGATCTGATCGATTAGACCACCACTAAACCTCTCCAGACGCACTGGAACATTCGTCGGCGAGACTCCGGTATCGCTAAGGCGCACTTCACCGCTTACTTCAAAAGTGTTCGAGTTGTTGGTGTAAGTATCACGCTCGCGCTGGGCATGGATGGAAGACGTCATCAACAACAAAATTACGATGGGGAGGAGACGACGCATGAAAGGAATAATGCCACGGATCACACAGAAGTGTAATCCGTGGCAGCGGTTAGTTATCAGTGACGATAATTCAGACCAAACTGGATCAGTCGGGCCGGAACTACCGTGGTAGTGATCTGAGCAAAAGTCGATGGTGTGCCGATGTTGACCGCACTCGGGAAACCAAAGACCGGATGGTTCCACAAATTGAAAGCATCCATGCGGAAGCGCAATTCATGGCCTTCCTTGATGCGGATGTTCTTGATAACTGAGAGATCCCAGTTCTGTTGCAGGGGCCCACGAAATGCGTTTCGCGGTATATCGCCGAAACCCGTCGCACTCGCAGCACCATTCGCAACCAGAGCAGCAGTCTTGAAGCACGTCGGATTCAAGTAGTGAGCGAGCTCATCGGTCCTCGAGCCGCTTGTGTAAACGGTCGAGAGATTGGTGCAGAGCCCACTCCACGAAGCCGTACCGCCTCCCGTTTGACCGAACGCGCCACCGCTGGTGCTGTCAGTGATCGAGAACGGCAAACCACTCTGATAAGTGACGATACCGCTAAGGCTCCACCCTTTGAAGAACTGGTTGTTCCAGAAGCTACCATCCGGCACTGGAAGGTCGTAAGAGTAGCTGACTACCAGGCGATGCGGCCGGTCGAAATCACCGCGCGCCTTATTCTGGACCGGATCCTTCTGCGAGTTGAGTAGATTGCCACCGCCCTGACCATTGCGAGTAGCATTCAATTCATCGGTGCTCAAGGAACCGCTGACGTTGTCAACAGTCTTCGAGAACGTGTAAGCACCCTGGAAGTAGAGACCACGGCTCATACGGCGCGATACGGTCGCCTGGAACGAGTTGTAGTTGGCGAAACCGATGTTGCCTGAGTAACGTGAACCACGTTTGCGTGACAAGCCGATAATGTCGTGTCGCAACTCTTCGTTGTTAACGGTATTGGTAATGATCGTGTAAGTGTTTCCATTGATATCTTTCACCGTGCGCGGGTTCGATGGACTGTAAAGCGGAGCCAGGAATGGATCCCAGATACCGATGCCGCCGGTGTAGTGTGTACCAACGTAGCCAAGTTCAACCGCCCAACCGTTTGCGATCTCACGCTGCACAGTGAAATTGTACTGTTGCGTGTACGGCGTGTAGGCATCAAGCGGAGCACTGGTGAACGAAGCGAGGTTGATTGAGCAGTTGGTCGCAGTGCCGCCGTAGTTCAGGCACTTTTCTCCAGCCGCGTTAACGAATATCGGCCCAACGTTTGGATCGTTCACGTTGGTCGCCGGCGCGTTCGTGTTCACATTCCTCAGACCCGCAAAGAACGTCGCTGAAGGAATAAACTGAGTGGCGATGATCGACGGTGCTGGGATTGCACCAAACGGGTTCGCCAACTGCAACGCGTTTGGGTTGGCGTTCGTCGACAAGGGTTGTACGGTGAACGGCGCTGCCAACGAGTTCTGTAGAATGTTTTGATTCGACAGTCGTTGATAGTAAATGCCGTAGCCGCCGCGCACCACCGTCTTCTGGTCACCCTTTACGTCCCACGCAAAGCCGACACGAGGTGCGAAGTTGTTGCCATCGAAGCAATCCTTCAATGCGCAGTCGGGTACACCCGGCGTACCTGTGAATCCGGCCAAATTAACTTTCTCCGGGAACAGGAAAGGATTCAAGCCCTGCGCCGCCAGCTTCGGATCGAAGATGCCGGCCCGATACAACTTGTCTTTACCAAAGCTCATGCCTTCCCAACGGAGACCGAGGTTGAAGGTTAGCCTTGGTGACCAGCGAAAGTCGTCCTGGATGAACGCCGCGTAGTCAGTGGCGATGAAGTTTCGTGCCGGGTCGCCGAACGCCGATTGGATCGCCGTTACTCTTCCGCGCAGGAAGTTCTGAAAAGCGGAACAGTCATTCGTATCGAGCCTGCAATTATTAAACTGAAATGTCGGGACGGTTACACCCGTTGGCGGCGTTACACCCGAGGATGTCGCGCCGTTAGTCAGTGCGCCACGGACAGCAAAGTTGTTGAAGCGATTCAACTGATATTGAATTGCCTCGCCGCCAAACCTCAGACTGTGTTTTCCGTGGGTCATCGAGAAGGTGTCGACGATGTTGTATTGATTCGACACCGTGCCGCGATCGTCGTTGACGCCTGTGCCGATCGTTATCAGACCAGTGATGGTGACCTGATACATCCCCGGAAAGAGGTCGCTGTTTCCGCGCGTGGCGCCGATGTCAGACAAATTAACTGCGTCATGCGGAATATTCGCGAAGATGAAGCGACTAAAGCCCAGGCGCAACTCGTTGATCTTGGTGGCGCTGAACACGTGAGTTTCGGTTAGTGAAAGGAACCGATTCT
>DATEWS010000286.1:0-6955 GCA_035257785.1 Pyrinomonadaceae bacterium | reverse complement strand
GCCCGGCGCTTTGTGCAGCACGTCGATCGTTTGCCGGCCTTCACGATCGCGTCCGGTGTGGTTTGTGATCAGTCCGAGACGCATGCCTGCGAGCTGTTTGAAGTTGTCGCGCTCGAGCACGTCGATGCCTGTCAGCACTCTGGTTGAACTGCCGGCACCCTCGTTACGAAACGCAAACTTCTCGAGGTTCTTTACGACCTCGTTGTAGTAATTCGCAGCTTGTTCGCGCGCGCGCTCGACGACAACGGTATCCGTCACTGATCCCCCGACGATGGAAGCGACACGTCCGCGGAGTGGTCCAACGTCGCCTTTGCCATCGGGGTGAACACGATTGCTCAGGAACACTACAAACATGTCACTGGCTGGATCGATCCAGATCGACGTGCCGGTGAAACCTGTGTGACCAAACGAACCGAGCGGAAACAGATCGCCGCGATTGGTAGAGAAAGTGCTGTTTATGTCCCAGCCAAGCCCACGCGTCGCTCCGCTGCTCGAAACGAGCCGCGGCCGCGTCATCTCAGCGACTGTCAATGGCGCGAGAATGCGAACGCCGCCGTAAGAGCCATGGTTGAGAATCATCTGGCAATAGATCGCGAGATCGTTTGCGGTGGAAAAGAGTCCGGCGTGTCCGGCTACGCCATTCATGCGATACGAAGTCGGATCGTGGACTTCACCGCGCAACCACACTTCTCCTTCCGGACCAACGTTTTCCGCCGAATCACCGAGATAGCCTAACTGCCCGCGACGTTTTTCAGTCGGCGCGATTCTCGATTGCAGTGTTGGACTCGGACGAAACCCGGTGTTCGTCATTCTCAGTGGGCCGAAAATATTCTTCTGCGCAAATTGATCGAGCGGCATGCCACCAACGCGTGCCACAACCTCACCGAGCGTGATGAAACCGATGTCGCTGTACGTGAAACGAGCGCCGGGAGGATTGCTCAGCGGCTCCTTGATCAATCGCTTGATCGCTTCGTCATAACCGGTCCAGCGCTCGCGCAGGTCGAAGTCGGGTGCGTAACCACTGACGTGAGTCAATAACTGCTCGATCGTGATGCGATCTCTTCCCTCACCTTTCAATTCGGGAATGTAGCGTGAAACCGGATCACTGAGCCGCAACTTGCCGCGCTCCACGAGGATCATGACGCTCGTTGCAGTCGCAACAACTTTCGTCAGACTCGCAAGATCGAAGATCGTGTCCGTCGTCATCGCTTCGCGCACCGGTTCGACCGCGCGCGCGCCATAACTCTTGCGCCAAACAACACGCCCTTTACGTCCAACGAGTACAACCGCGCCCGGCAAATGCTTGTTCGCAATCTCCTCAGCGATCACTGCATCCATCTGCGCGAGACGCTCGGACGACACCGACACAGACTCCGGTCGCGCAACCGGCACCTGCGCCCAGACCGACTGCGCAAGCAGCAGTATCAAAATCGGATTTAAGATCCGTGTAATCCGCGGTCTCATTTAATCTTCGAAACCCGAATTCCCGTCCCTCGGGGATACAACCCCGGCAAAGAGATCGGCAGCTTCCCGGTTATATCAATCTCGCCAACCAACGCGCGCGCTACCGCCTGCTGCAAACTCGGCATGTCGCCATACGCAACAATGTACGTGCGCAACCCGGGAAGGCTCTGGAGTAAATAAGGATTTCCAAAACTGATCCCAATGATCGGCTTCTTTGCTGCAATCAATGCTGATAACGCATGCGCGCCTGCGTCAGGTATACCAACACTCCGCGCCTGTCCCGAGCGCACACGCCCATACAACGAAGCAAGTACGAGATCCGCAGACTTCGCTTTTTCAACAGCTTTCTGTACTTCCCAATCCGTCGATCGATCATCCAGCACAATCGTTTCGACCTTTATGCTGCTGTGATTGAGTTTTGAAACAAAGGCATTCGTGATCCAGGCGCGATCGTCGCCGTTGGTAACAGCTAGATTGAATACGCGGGCGTTGGGCTTCAGCTTTAAAGGCACGAGCTTGTCTTCGTCACGCACGAGCGTGATGGCATGTTCCGCGATCTCAGTCGCGAGTTTCACCACGTCGTTACTGCTGACGACGCGATCGATCGTGTCGATCGGCGTGATGCGTTGGTCCACGAGGCCGAGATCGTACTTGGCGGCGAGTAACTTTCGCGCTGATTCCTCTATGCGTTGTTCGGTTAGTCGACCACTCTTCACGGCAGCGACTACACCGCGAAATGCCGCATCAACATCTGCCGGTTTGAGCAGCATGTCCGCATCCGCTTCAATGGCGCGAACCGCGGCTTCTTCCTGTGTGAAGTAGATCGTCAAACCGCTCATGCTCAACGCATCGGTCACAATCAGTCCGTCAAACTTCAGATCCTTGCGCAGGATGTTGCCGATGACGGGTGACATCGTAGCGGGCATGGCCCCTTTTTCGTCGATGATCTCCCCCTCCTCGTCGGTATCAGTTGGCTTCAATTTGACGTCGCGAGGTAACGGGGTGACGACAGTGGGATCGATCTGCGGCAAAGCGATATGGCCCATCATTACGGAGCCTACACCCGCATTCACCGCCGCCTTGAAGGGAACCAACTCGACTGTATTCAGGCGCTCGCGGTTAACATTGATCTCCGGCAGTCCGCGATGTGAATCGACGGCGGTATCGCCATGTCCCGGAAAATGTTTCGCGGTTGCGATCGCGCCCGCGGCTTGCGCGCCTTCCGTGAACGCCGCAGCGAACCGGGCAACTTCTTCGGGATTCTCGCCATACGAACGCACGTTGATCACAGGATTCGCGGCGTTGTTGTTAACGTCTACAACGGGCGCGAAGATCTGCTGCACTCCGAGTGCGCGTGCTTCACGCGCAGTGATCTCGCCTTGTCGTCGCGCGTAATCAGGATTACCGGTCGCTGCGACAGCCATGTTCCACGGAAAGTTGACTGTGTCTTCGAATCGCATGCCCGATCCGGCTTCGAGATCAGCCGAGATGAGCAACGGATAGCGCGCCATCTGCTGCATACGATTAACGAGAATCACCGACTCATAAACCGGGCCACGAAAAAGTATGACGCCACCGACTTTGTTGTCTTCGATTTGGTGCTTCAGATCGCGATACGCATCGGAATCCTGGTTCATAAAGCTGGCGTTGACGCCGACTGAGATCAGTTGACCAACCTTCTCTTCGAGCGACATCTGGCGCAGTTGATCGTTGGCCCATTTCAACGCTTTGCTCGACGGTTCGCGTTTGAAAGGCTTGACTTTTTTCGCTTCCTGCGACGTTACCGGCAACGCCGCCAGGCATAGCAGCACAAAAATCAAAAGGATCGAAAGATTTCGCTTCATTAATCCTCTTTAGCTGTTATAGGTCCTATAGGTCCAATGGGACCTATTTCTTTTGCTGGAGAGAACACAAAACTCGCCGCCCACGACACCACAAACGTGATCAAGCTCCCGAGAAACACATACCAGGTCCAGGCAATCTTCGTCGCAAAGAACACATACAGCATAGACGCGATACTGACGAGCATGCCGATCAACGCCGGCGGCTGGCTGACGCGACGCAGAAAAGTCCCGACCAGAAACACACCCAGAATCGGACCATTGATCAGCGACGCGATCGATAGCGCCATGCTCAACGCCGAACCCGGTTGACTGCGAACCGCGAGCGCCACGCCGATCTGGACGACGCCCCACGTCAACGTCAGCACGTGCGAGACCTTTAGATAGTGCTTGTCGTCGCGATTAGGTCGAAAGGGTTTGTAGAGATCGTTAACAGCAGTCGCCGCAATTGAATTGAGTGACGACGACATCGCCGCCGCAAAGATCGCCGCGACGACAAGTCCGGAAAGACCTGTCGGCATGTACTTCGTGATGAAATCGGGAAACACACGATCGCTGACGGTGAACGGAAACGCCGTCGATGCTGCGGTTGCATAACCCGGGTCTGTGAACGGGTGATAGAACGCAAAGAGCAGCACGCCGATAAAAAGAAAACCGATGAACTGCGCTAACACGATCGCGCCGCTGGTCATCAACGCGACGATTGCCTTGCGCGGCTTATCAGTGCAGAGATAACGCTGCACGAGATACTGATCGGTGCCGTGTGTGCTCATCGTCAAAAAGCAGCCACCGATCAGACCGGACCAGAATGTAAACGTCTTCGTGTGGTCGAGGGAAAAATCAAACAACGAATATTTTCCAAACTGGGTGGCGAGTGAGTTCACGGTCCCGACTCCGCCGTTGATGTAAGAGATGAGCACGACTGCCGCGGCGATTGCGCCGGCGATGTAGATTCCGAGTTGGACCACCTCGACCCAGATTACCGCCTCCATGCCGCCGAAGTAAGTAAAGATGATCATCGCGAGGCCGATGAGGATTATCGAGCCGGCGATTATCATTCCGGGGTTCGCGGCAGGTTGAAAAGCGGCGTAAACGGCTGCGAGCACGATCGCGGTTAGCAGTAAACGAATGCCGTCGGCGATGTTTCGCATCACCACGAAGAGCGACGCTGCCACCATCTTGATCTTGCCGCCGAAACGTTGATCGAGAAGCTGGTAAACCGTCAGCAGTTCGCCGCGAAAATACGAAGGGATGAAGAGAATCGAGATAACTACTCGCCCGAGCAGGTAGCCGAAGACCAGTTGCAGGAAGCCGAAGTTACCGCCACGCGCGAACGCGATGCCAGGGATTGAAATGAAAGTGATCGTCGAGGTCTCGGTGGCGACGATCGAAAAGGCCACGGCCCACCAGGGGACGGAACGATCGCCGAGAAAATAGTCGGCGGTGGTCTTTTGTTTACGACCAAACCAGGTTCCAAACAGAACGATCCCGATCAGGTAGCCGAAGATGATGATGAGATCGAGAGCTTTCATTCGTTAAGAAGATTTCTCACGCAACGGCGCAACGGCGCAAAGTTAAACCCGAGATCTTGAGTGCTTCGTTGCGCCGTTGCGCCGCTGCGTGAAACTCACTTTCGCTTTACTGCTTCCTGAACAACCCAATTCGTCGCTTCTAACGCAGCGAGGGCTCTTTCATGGTCCACGCCAGTCTCCGCCATCACGATTCGCACGGCGCGGTCGCGCAGTTTGACGTTGCCTGCTTTTAGATGCGACATGCGATTGCCGCTTACGTAACCGAGACGGACCATCGTCGCCGTCGAGATCATGTTCAGCACCATCTTCTGTGCAGTGCCCGCCTTAAGACGACTGGAGCCCGTCACTACTTCTGGTCCAACTACCGGAACGATGCTTAACTCCGCCGCGCGTGTAATCGGTGAATCTGGCACAACCGTCAGCGCAACTGTGAACGCCCCCAACGATCGGGCGTATGTTATGGCGCCGACAGTATAAGGAGTTCGACCCGAAGCTGCGATTCCGACCAAAACATCCGCTGCCGCAAATCCTCGTTGCTTCAAATCTGCCGCACCCGCATCAGCGTTATCCTCGGAAGCTTCAACCGCGCGATAACAAGCATCGTAACCGCCCGCAATAACACCCTGGACCAATTCGGGCGAGACACCAAACGTCGGCGGACATTCAGACGCATCGAGCACGCCCAAACGTCCGGACGTGCCAGTGCCCGTGTAAAAGAGCCTGCCGCCCTTTTCGAGTCGCGCAACCGTTTCATCAACCGCCCTCACAACATCACTAAGCACACGCCGCACCGCTGCGGCAACGAGTGCGTCCTCGTCGTTCATCAATGCGACGATCTCCGCGGTCGACTGTGAACTGAGATTTTGTGAACGTGGATTCTCTTGTTCGGTAAATGGAAGCGGATTTTCGCTGCTCATCTTGTGCCGCTGGGATCAAACTGCGAGAGCGATGTTGTTGATACGTTCGCGCGCCATTCTAGCGGCAGCGACGGCTGGAGCGAAGTGAGGCGGCTCGAAAAACGCTCGCGGCGCGACTTTTCTCACTTCCGCGCGCAACGTATTCAACATCAAGTCGCCGGCCGCGCGAAACACTCCGCCCACGTAAGCAATCTGAAAACGATCGCGCTCCATCTGCAAATGTCGAATCACCGCGACCGCGGCGTGCCCGAGCTCGGTGCCACCATCGGCGACGATCTGCAACGCCACTTCATCTTTCGCCTTCGCCGCATCCACGACGTCTCTGCCGAAACCAGCTAAACGTTCATTCGTGATCGACGGCGCGTAGATCGCAGTCGTCAGATCGTCAGGAGTGGTGACGTGAAAATACCCACACGCCAGTTCGGTCAACATCGTTTTTGGACCACGCCCGTCAAATGCGTAAGCAACTGCGCGCAACGCACGTCGCGCGAGCCATGCGCCGCCACCTTCGTCTCCCGCAATCGGTCCCCAACCACCCGCGCAGCAACGTTTGCGACGCGCGTTGATGCCACAACAGATCGACCCGGTTCCTGCAATAACGACTAAACCCGGCGCGCCGTCAGTCGCTCCGTACAATGCAATATTCGCGTCGGTGACAACCTCGATTTCACCAATACCTAAGGGCGCGAGCGTTTCACGCATGCGTTCGCGTAGTTCTCTGCGACGCGCGCCCGCGAGTCCGATTTCAGCCGCAATCAAATCGCCGCGACGCAGTTTCGCCGACGCGCACGCATCGTCGATCGCCTCACGTACAGCTGCCGCCGCTCCGGCAATTCCGACTCGCAGGGGATTTGATGGTCCAGCTCGCCCTTCGCCGATAACGCGCTGGTTGGCGTCGATGATCACGGCTTCGGTCTTGGTCCCGCCGCCGTCGACTCCGACCACCGAGTTCAGCCGATTTAACATTATTGATTATTCTAGGGTTCGCTGATTTATAATGGAAACTAAAAGATTTTATTATTACGATAATCCATCTTGATATCGGGAGCTTGTTGTGGAAATTCGACAATTGCGGGCCTTCGTGGCCATCGCTGAATCGGGCACGTTCACTGCCGGGGCCTTGCGTGTGCATGTGACGCAGGCGGCCATCAGCATGCAGATCAGGCAGTTGGAGACTGAAATCGGCGCGAAAGTGTTTGTA
>DATEWS010000285.1:0-2156 GCA_035257785.1 Pyrinomonadaceae bacterium | reverse complement strand
CCATTGTGATTCTTGTCCTGCCACAACCGCAGCCGCGCAAATACTGTATCTCTACTGTCGATCAGTCCATCGGCATTGCCGCCGTTTGCAGTCTTGTCGAACTCGGCGAGTGCGAGAAATCCATTCTTGTTAGTCGCTGGTGGCTGGGCTGTGAGGTCTCCAAACAACTCGCCGCCGTTATCGATCGTTCCGTTACTGTTTCGATCGAGCGCCAGCCACGCGTCGTCTGAGCCCGCCTGCGTCCACCCCAGTCGATCACGGGTGCCGTTGCCATTGAGATCAAACTCGACACCGCCGTCTGGATTCGTCATTGCGATTCCGTCACCTGCCACATCGATCACAATTGGCGAGCCGCCGCAATAGTCGCAGCCGAGACAAGAGCAAGTGAAGAAATCGTACTCTCCGTTGAATCTCAGGCAGCGGCTTGCGAACGTCAGATTGCAACTGCTGAAACTGCCGAAACAGCAGAGTCCCGAGTCACTTGGCGTGGTGCCGATCGGACAACTGCCGTCAAACGCCGGTGTCGTGCAGTTGGCATTCACAGCCGAAAGGTTACACGAGAAGTGCTCGACGTTTACGTCATGCCACATGTTACCGCCGGTTATGGTCGCGGATGCCGATCCGACTAAGACACTAACGGAAACGCTCGCGGTGCTGCCGCAGGTTGTGCCGATCAGACACGATGAAAATGCAACTCCCGCTGCCGAAGCACAACTGATACTCGTACCGACAGGCCCGGTGCGATTCTCTGTTTTCAGATCCTTCGATCCCACGTGAGAAAAGAAAGGCGTTAAGTTCGAGAGCGTGCCCGACTCGAAGGCGGCAAAATTATCGACGAGCACTGCACAGCGTTGCAGGCTCCCCGGTAACGAAGCGCATTGCCCGGAGAATTCCGCTGTACCGAGATGCGCTCCGGAAATATGTTCAGTGAGATCCTCACTAAGCCAGAACCTTAAAGGCGTTGTAGTGCCACTCGTTACCGTGCCGTCGACTAACACTGTCCCGTCGTCTACGACTGTACCGTCACCTGAGCCTGTCCCGTCGCCTGTCCCTGCCCCTTCGTCAATGCCTGTCCCGTCGCCCGAGACTGCGATCGCGTAGGCCGTCGGCTGCGAGTCTACAGACTCTGAACGCTCAACCACGATTCCGTTCTTCGCTTTGTAAGGTGGGCGTTTCTCTTCCCATACACTGCCGAGTCCATTCACAACCGCGTCCCAAAACTCCGGCGTTCCTAGCGCAGACGGTTCTGCCGGTTCATGAAACAACGCCAGCGCCTTATAACTGCGAGATTTGCCTTTTAGCCTGACTGTAACCTGGTACGCGACGTAGCTCTTGATATCGAAATACCGCGCCACTTCAAAATGAAAGACGTCTCCCACCGTCCAATCGGGATCAAACACGGAAGCATATTGCCCGTGCTCCCACTCGGCATCGAAAGTCGCTTCCTGCGCACCGCCATTCAGCGAGTGCCCGCCGCGCGTCAGCGTAACTACATCACCTGACGGCAACGAAACCAGCTCTGCGTAACGCCGATTGAGAATCTCGTCGACTTTGCCGTAGTGAAAGTCGCTTAGATCAAAACTCAGACCAGCATCGAGCCGGACCCGTCTACGCGAGAATTCGTTTTTAAAGATCTGTGCAGCCGCGTTGTAGTTTTCGAGCTTGCCATAAGTTTCGCGGACCAATTTTTCCGCGAAAGAGCTTTGGCCCATCGCGGGTACAACAAGGGTACACAACAACACTGAGGTAGAAATCAGCAATCGTTTCATGAGGATCTCCTAATTGGTTGAGGATTGTTTTTGGGTAGCGCGTTGGCTTAGCTCCTGCTCAATGATTTTTTGAAAATCAGCAAAGCTGAGGGCGCCTTGAATAAGTTTTCCGTTCACGATGAAGCTGGGCGTACTTTCGATGCGAAAGAGGCGTGCGGCCTCAAGATCTTTGACGATCGCCGCACGCGAATGCTCCGAGCCCAAACAGTCCTGGAACTTCGGCACCCCGAGCCCGAGATCTTTGGCGATCTGTGTGAACACCGCCGGAGACAACTCCTTCGCACCGAAAAGTGCATCGTGAAACTGCCAGAATCGATCCTGCTCGGCGGCGCAATACGCAGCACGCGCCGCGGGCAGTGAGTTGCGATGTCCTTCAAGCGGCAGGGG
>DATEWS010000284.1:0-7998 GCA_035257785.1 Pyrinomonadaceae bacterium | reverse complement strand
TAAACCTGCCGATCTCGAGAATCGCGGGATTCGTCTTGTGCGTCAGGCTGTCGCGATACGAACGCAGAAAATCTTCCGCACCGGCGCGAATGTTTACGAGGCCGGAGACCGCGATCTCCCGTTTATCGGAAGCAGGCGCGAGACGGACCACGGGTTGGTTGAGTTGTAGCGCTGCGAAGTCTTTTTCCTCGAAAGCCGCTTTTTCGTGTAGCGCCCTTTGAAACTCCGGAAGTGACGACTGGGCCCAGACCGCATTTGCGGCAACACAGACCAGCGAGGTACAAAGAAGCCAGTTAATACGCGTTAACATACAGATGCCCTACAAAAAATACGGACGTTTCTGCGTTGGTGAATTCTTTTGTTACGCAAAATGCTCGATGCCCAGCTCATCGCATGAGCCGTGCCAGAGTGTGGCTAAACGGGGGACACAACGTATATAGAATAAATGTGGAATTCACTGTGTTTCGAGGAAAGGGGTTTAAGGATGGAAAGTGGAGCAACTTCTGAACTGGCCGCTCTCAAAACCAAACTGCGAGCGACCTGGATTGCCGGGGATTTCGGACAAATCGCAAGGTTCTATACAGACCAGGCTGAGGACTTTATCAACCGGCTTGATCTCAAGCCGGGAATGAAAGTTCTCGATGTCGCGTGCGGAACCGGCAATCTTGCACTCCCCGCCGCGCGCACCGGCGCGACGGTGACCGGAGTGGACATCGCGCCGAACCTCGTGGAGCAGGCGCGCGAAAATGCGAAGCGCGAGGGTTTGAACGCACAGTTTGACGAAGGCGACGCGGAGGCTTTGCCTTATGGCGACGCGAGTTTTGATGCAGTCGTGACGATGTTTGGGGCGATGTTCGCACCTCGACCGGAGTTAGTGGCGGCGGAATTGAAGCGCGTTTGTCGTCCCGGTGGTGTGATCGCGATGGCGAACTGGACGCCGGGCGGTTTTATCGGAAGGATGTTTAAGGCGACGGCGAAGCATTTTCCACTGCCGCCGGGTATGGCGTCGCCGGTGTTGTGGGGTGTGGAAGAAACTGTTCGTGAGCGCTTCGGTGAAGGCATCTCGAAGGTGGAGACAAAGCTCCAAAATATCCGCTGGGTGTTTCCGTTTGGTCCCGCTGAAGTTGTCGAGCATTTCCGCAGTTACTATGGGCCGACGCAGAAGGCGTTTGGCGCGCTCGATGAAAACGCGCAGGCGGCTTTGCGGAAGGACCTCGAAGAGGTTTGGGCTGCTGATAATCAAGCCACTGATGGAACTACGGTCGTCGATGCGGAGTATTTGGAAGTGATTGCGCATCGGGCTTAATTCATTTCGGAGGACTTTTGTGCGGGCCACTTTGAGTTTAGCGCTCGTGCTTATCTCCCTGACGATTGGTTTTTCGCAGGGTGTTACACCACCGGTGCAGCCGTCGACTGGTCCAGGCGGCAGCCAGTATTCGCATACGAGCGTAACCCGGAATCGGTACGGCAAGGGCGGGCAGGAGTATTGGATTTTTGAACCTGACTCGCCCAGGCCACGCACCGCGCCCGTGATTGTGTTGCTGCACGGTTGGGGCGGTATGAATCCACTCTACTACGGTGCGTGGATCGATCACCTCGTGAAGCGCGGCAACATCGTCATCTATCCGCGCTACCAGGCAACACTGCTGACGTCGTTAAGGGATTTCACGCCAAACACGCTCGCGGCGGTTAAAGATGCTCTTGATCGATTGCAAACGGAGAAGGGACACGTCAGTCCTGATTTGAACAAGTTTGCGGCGCTAGGACATTCAATGGGTGGCTTGCTCGCGGCGAACCTGGCGGCATTAGCCAGCGAATCGAAACTGCCCCGCGTGCGAGCGGTGATGTCAGTTGAGCCTGGTATCACCGAGTCGCCGATAAACTTCGCACTTGCCGATTTGAAGAAGATCCCCGCGGATACTCTCTTGCTCGCACTGGCTGGCGATCAGGATTCACTCGTTCGCGACACCGATGCGAAGCGCATTTACTACGAGTCGACGCGTATTCCGGCGGCTAACAAAGACTTCATCACGCTTGTCTCCGATTCACACGGAACACCCGCGCTGCTAGCGAGTCATCGTGCGCCAACTGCGTTGGATAAGAGTTATGACAGTGGTGAAGGACTGAGCGGCGCACCCGCCGGGACCTCGGATCCCATCGGAGACGCACCGCAGGTAAAGCGACGCGTGCGCCCCGAAACGATGATGGTAAACGCGCTCGATTATTACGGCACCTGGAAACTCTTCGACGCCCTCTGCGACGCCGCCTTCACCGGCAAGAATCGCGAATATGCCCTCGGCAACACCCCTCAACAACGCTTCATGGGCGTCTGGAGCGACGGCGTCCCCGTGAAAGAACTCATCGTTACCGACAAACCGTGAAACTAAACTTTAGAAAAGGAAAAACCTCACATGAACAAAATTCAACCTCACGCAAACTCCTCAAAACTAATGACATCGCATGGTGGGTATCGTGAACTAAAATCCTTCCAACACGCTGAACTCGTCTACGATGCGACAGTTCGGTTCTGCGATAGATTCATTGACAGTCGGTCTCGGACTCACGAAAAGAAGACAATAGGTCCTACAGGTCCTATAGGACGTATTCTTCATAATTAAGCCGCACTATCGTGTTAATTCGCCCTTATACAAACGCGGGGGGAATCGATATGGGGCGAGTTTATAGGCTGGTAGGGATCGTTGTGGTTTCGGTGGTGGCGGCGCTTTCGGTTAATAGTCAGGTGACAACCGATCAGAGTAAAGATCCGGCAACGACAACCAATCAAACAACGACCAGGGATTACGTTTTTCCAACATCGCACGAACGATTCAAACGTTACGTCAAAAGCACCGTTGGTCCATTCGCTCTCGCGCGCACGGCGGCGTCAGCGGGTATCGCGCAATGGCGCGATTCGCCGGAAGAGTGGGGCCAGGGGTCAAAGGGTTACGGCAAACGATTCGCTTCCGGGATGGGCCAGAACGCGATTCAGCATACAGTCCAATACGGCCTCGACGAAGCCTTCGGTCTCGATACCGGTTTCGAACGAAGCAAACGCGAAGGCTTCTTTCTGCGTTTCAAAGACGCACTCATTCAAAACGTGACTTCGCGTACGAAGAGCGGTAATCGAGTGATTTCAGCGCCGCGACTCGCCGGCGTCTACACCGGCGCGATTGTCGCGAGAGAAACGTGGTATCCGGATCGTTATAGTTACAAGGACGGTCTCCGCAGTGGAACGACAACACTCCTCACCGGATTCGGATTAAACCTCGTGCGTGAATTCGTGTTCAACTGGTGAGCGTTACTTCGCGCAAAATTAAATAATTGCCAACCGAAAATTGTCGCGTTACGTTCGAGCATGTCTTCTATCGGGTTTGCCCCCCGAGCAGCAAGCGAGCTGGAACAATTGCGCTCGGCCTACAAATCGATTAACGATGTGACTCGCAATATCGCGAATGCGGTGAAGTGTATCAAGGAGCAGGATCTCCGGCTGGCTGAACACCACTTGCGGGCAGCGGAGTGGCATGCCTCACAGGCCCGCCAGGCTATCGCTTCAATCGGACAATCAAGACGGGAGAATCGTAAAAAGTAATCTGTGTAATCGGTGGATTTAACAATTCGGCTTTCGAGTCGCATTACATCCCACTCACCACCGCAAAAGCCTCTTCATCACAAAACTCTTTGGCCCACCCGCGGGGCGAGCCTATTCTCGCGCGCCACATCTACTCAAAGGAGTGCAATTACCCATGCGACACTATCGATTTCTTCCGCCGCTGTTTGTCATTGCCCTGGTTCTTTGCGGTTGCCAAATGGACGCAAACAAGACCAGCGCCGCGGCCCCTGACAAAACTGCCAAAAACGGCAAGATTCCGGTGACGACCTCGTCCGATGAGGCGCGAAAAGAGTTTCTCGCCGGCCGAGATCTCTCTGAAAAACTTCGCCTCACTGACTCAATCGCACACTACGACAAAGCGATTTCTCTCGACCCAAACTTCGCCCTCGCCGAACTCAGTCGCGCGCAGGTTTCGCCGAGCGCTAAAGAATTTTTCGAGCACTTGAAAAAGGCAGTAGCCCTGTCAGACAAGGCTTCGGAAGGTGAACGCATGTTGATCCAGGCGGCCGAAGCGGGCGCCAATGGGGATCCGACGAAGCAGAAAGAGATTTTCGAGAAACTCGTCGCTGCTTATCCGGACGATGAGCGTGCTCACTTCAATCTCGGTGGTTATTACTTTGGTCAACAGGATTTCGCGCAGGCCATCGAGCATTACAAAAAGGCCACTGAGCTCGCGCCTGACTACTCCACTGCGTTCAACATTCTCGGTTATGCGTATCGACAGAACGAGGCTTACAGCGATGCCGAGAATGCGTTCAAGAAATACATCGAACTTATTCCCAACGACCCGAATCCGTACGACTCGTACGCCGAGCTATTGTTGAAGATGGGACGGTTTGACGAAGCCATCACGCAGTACAACAAGGCTCTTGCGATCGAACCAAACTTCATCAACTCTCATTTCGGAATCGCCGCAGCTTTGACTTATAAAGGAAACGCAAGCGAGGCGCTCGCAGAGTTGCAGAAGATGACTCAAAAAGCGCGCACCGATGGTGAGCGACGTACCGCGTTGTTTGGACAGACGGTGGTCGCACTCGATAGTGGAAAGTTCGATCAGGCACTGGCGGAAGCCGCGAAGCAATACGCGATCGCGGAAAAGAATAACGACCCGGCTGCAATGACGGGCGACTTACAGTTGAAAGGCAACATACTGCTCGAGATGGGCAAGTACGACGATGCGCGTAAGGCGTTTGAGCAGGCGTTGAAGACCACTACTGACTCGAGTCTTTCGCAGGCGGTCAAAGATAACACCGCGCGGTTCCAACACTACAACCTCGCGCGTGTGGCCATAGCGAAGAAAGATCTCGCCACTGCAAAGACCGAGACCGAAACTTTCCGCAAAGGCGTGGAGGCTGCAAAGAACGCGAACCAACTAAAGCAGGCCCACGAACTGGCAGGCCGGATCGCGCTCGCAGAAAAGAACTACGACGCCGCAATCGCGGAGTTGGGCCAGGCAAACCAACAAAACCCGGACGTGCTCTATCTTCTGGGCTGGGCGTATCAGGAGAAGGGCGACGCTACGAAAGCGAAAGACAACTATCGACGCGCAGCGAAGTTCAATTCACTACCGAATTTGAACTATGCCCTCGTCCGGCGCAAGGCTGAAAAAGCCCTGACAACGTAGTTGCACTTGTAGGGGCGGCAGTCAGTGGCCGCCCCTTTCTGTTATTGAAAATGTTGTTTGACTGAAGAAGTCGTTAACTTTAACCAGGCGATTAAAAAGAGGAACGTTATGAGAATAACGTTCAGTATCTGTCCGGTTGGGCTCAAGCTGTCCACAATTGCCATGCCCAGGAAATATATGTGTTGGGCCAGCAGCACTGTTGTCGCCACCAGCCATGCATTCCTGGCCCACTCTTTTGCGAGTAGTAACCCAATCCCGATTACAAACGTGATCACGCCGATGGACAAATTAAGTTCGATGATGTACGCGTTGGCGCGATACTCCACCATCCCAAGCGATTGCTCGAGTCCATACACGATGTACGTCAGGCCATAAAAGCTGACGATCGCACCGAGTACCCGTATAAATCTCATAGGCATCTGCGGTCTATCCTACTGCGGACCGGCGCGGCGCATCAATAATTTCCAATACGATACCGGGAACAAACGTGCGATCACGGAGATAGTCTTCGCGTCTGAGCCGATGAGTATACGTGGTTGACGGCGCTCGATGCCGCGCACGATCGTTTCGCCTGCGATTTCAGGTGGCAGTCGCAACAGCTTCCTATACTTTGCATGTCGCCGTTCGATCTCTTCGTCACTGATGCCAGCGGGCACCCGTGCTTTCTCTGCGATAGAGGTGGCAATTCCGCCGGGGTGGACCACGCTCACGCCGATGCCGGAGCCTTCGAGTTCGTGACGCAGCGCCTCAGAGAATCCGCGCACTGCGAACTTGCTCGCCGAATACGCTGTTTGCTCCGGAGGCGCGATCAGACCATACGCGCTCGAGAGATTCACGATGCGTGCATCATCGCTCGCGCGCAATAGTGGCATGAAAGCGCGCGTCATCCGCACCACGCCCCAGAAGTTGATCTCGAACAACCACTCGAAATCTTCGTCGACGACTTGTTCGAACGTGCCTCCCACCGCGACGCCGGCGTTGTTGACGAGCACATCCACGCCCGAATGGTCTGCTGCGACGACCTCCGGGAACGCAGCCACCGCGACTCGATCAGCAACGTCGAGTCGATGTCGAGACACGCGCACACCGTACTCTCGCGTCAACTCCGACGTACCTGTTAATCCAACTTCATCGATGTCGGCAAGCGCAAGATTGCAACCGCGACGCGCCAGCGACACGGCGATCGCGCGTCCGATGCCGGCGGCAGCACCCGTCACCACAGCCGTTCGTGCTGCGAGATTCATGCGTTCAGCCACTCTTAAACTCCATCGTGCCGTCTTCAACTCGACCGTAACGCATCATCCGAAGATCCTTCACGTAATTCTGGTGCAGGCGCCAGGGCGTCTTCGATCCCTGGCGCGGCAGCGAGTCGAGCGCGCGCAGGACGTAGCCCGAGTTGAAGTCGATGACTGGCTCTTCTTCGATGTCCGCATCGTTTACGCGCGGCGTGCACACTGCATAGCCGTGTTGGTCCATGTGATTCAGGAGCCTGCAAACATACTCGGCGGTGAGGTCACATTTCAAAGTCCACGACGCGTTTGTGTAGCCGACTGCGAAGGCCAGGTTCGGTAGGTCACTGAACATCATGCCTTTGTAAACGAGTGTCTTCGGCAACTCGACGGGTGTCTCGTCCAGCACGAGTTGCATTCCGCTGAACAACTTCAACACGAGTCCTGTGGCCGTAACGATGATGTCCGCGTCTAGATGTTCGCCTGACTTGAGCAAGAGACCGTTTTCGGTGAACGTTTCGATCTGGTCTGTCACCACAGAGACGCGGCCTTCATTCATCGCGCGGAACAGATCCGCATCCGGCACGAGACACAGTCGCTGATCCCACGGATTGTACGGCGGCGTGAAATGCTTCGAATCGTATTTGTTTCCGAGCTGGCGCCGCACTCCGCGCGCTACCATCCACTTGAAAACCTTCGGCCGCTTGCGCGCAAGGTTGTAGAAGAACGACCCGGAGAGAACGTTTTTCCAACGCGCCAATGCATACGCAGCATGATCTGGCAAATATCGCCGCAGCAAATTCGCCAACATGTCTTCGGCGGGTCGCGAGACGATATAGCTTGGCGAACGCTGAAGCATCGTAACGTGCGCCGCGCGTTCGGCCATTGCGGGAACGAGCGTGACGGCCGTCGCGCCACTACCAATCACGACGACGCGCTTGCCCGCATAGTCGAGATCTTCAGGCCATTTCTGCGGGTGGACCATCGTGCCGCGAAATCGCGCAAGGCCGCGCCATTCGGGCGTGTATCCGCTTTCGTAGTCGTAATAACCTGTGCAGAGATAAAGGAAGTTGCACGTCAGTTGGACCAGGCCTTCACCGGTTTCAGCCTCAACTGTCCAGCGCGTGTCGTGTGACGACCATGAAGCACGCCGCACGCGATGGTTGTAACGGATCGACTTGTGTATGTCGTACTCGGCGGCGGTCTCGCGAATGTAACTCAGGATCGCCGGACCGTCCGCCATCGCCTTGTTGTCGCGCCACGGCCGGAAGCGATAGCCGAGCGTGTACATGTCGGAATCGGAACGCACGCCCGGGTAGCGAAAGAGATCCCACGTGCCGCCCATCCGCTCGCGCCCTTCAAGCATGACGAAACTCTTCGTTGGACACTCCATCTTCAGATGGCAAGCTCCGCCAACACCCGACAACCCGGCGCCAACGATGATCACGTCGAAGTGTTCCACTTCTAAAGTTTACTCTGGGACTGGGTCACAACCGCAACCAAGGTAAGTGCAACAACTCTGGTTCGTTAATCGT
>DATEWS010000283.1:0-23190 GCA_035257785.1 Pyrinomonadaceae bacterium | reverse complement strand
CGCCGAAAGCCGCCACCGTCTCGATTTCCCAGAGTCCGTGCTCCTCGTCTGACGTGAGTTCCGTCTTGTAACCAGCCTTGTGCAAAGCTCCTTCGATCCTCGCCATCAGATCTGCGTCCTGGAAGACTTTGCGAAGCGTCTGCCCTTCTTTCCGAAGCACACCTTTGCGTCCACCCAGTGATTCGAGCAGTATATTCAGCAGCTGTGGGTCGCCACCAAGCCTTCTGGTCGCTCGTTCACAGTAACGTTTAAAATCAACCATCTTTTCAAGCGATCTCGCCAGCTCACGGCCCTCAATCGCCTGACCGGCACCCGCAGTCTTCACGGTCATGTCGCCGGTAGCCTGGCGCATGAGATAGCGAATCATGGAACTCTCGTCCTTAATGTACTCTTCCTTCTTCCCGCGTTTTACCTTAAACAAGGGTGGCTGCGCGATGAACACGTGACCGCCCTCAACGAGAGCAGGCATCTGCCGGTAAAAGAACGTCAACAGGAGTGTGCGGATGTGCGAACCGTCCACGTCTGCGTCAGTCATCAGGATGATCTTGTGATAACGCAGCTTGCTTATGTCGAAGTCGTCTTTGCCGATGCCGGTGCCGAGGGCCGTGATCAGCGACTTAATCTCGCTGTGACCAAGCATCTTGTCAAAACGGGCCTTCTCGACATTCAGAATCTTGCCCTTGAGCGGTAGGATCGCCTGGTTCTTCCGGTCGCGACCCTGTTTAGCTGAGCCACCCGCCGAATCACCCTCGACGATGTAGATTTCCGAAAGTGCCGGATCGCGTTCCTGGCAGTCAGCAAGTTTGCCCGGTAGCATGCTCGAGCCCATTGCGCCTTTGCGGACGATTTCCCTGGCCTTTCGCGCCGCTTCGCGTGCGCGTGCGGCATCGAGTGCCTTTCCGACAATCTTTCGTGCTACGGGCGGATTCTGCTCAAAGAACTCCGTCAGCCGATCATTTAGAAACGACTCAACCGCGCCCTTCACGTCGGAATTGAGCTTACCTTTCGTCTGACCTTCAAACTGCGGCTGCGGCAATTTCACAGAGATGACCGCCACGAGGCCTTCGCGGACGTCGTCACCCGTAAGCGAGCCCTTGAAGTTCTTCGCCAGACCCGATGATTGCGCGTAGGCGTTAATCGTCCTTGTGAACGCTGAACGAAAACCCGAGAGATGCGTGCCGCCATCGACGGTGTTGATATTGTTCGCAAACGAATAGACCTTCTCGTCGTAGCCGTCGTTGTATTGAATGGCCACTTCGATCGAGAGGCTCTCGCCTTCCTTCTCGAAATAGATCGGCTTGTCGTGAAGCGTCGATTTGTTCTTGTTCAGATGTTTGACAAACTCAGCGATGCCGCCCTTGTAATAGAACTCGTGTGACCGCTCAGGTTCCTCACGTTCATCTTTGATCGTGATGCGGATACCTTTGTTAAGGAACGCCTTCTCGCGCAGTCGCTCTGAAAGTTTGTCAAAACTGAATGACGTCTCGGTGAAGATCTGCCCGTCAGGCTTGAAGGTGATCTTCGTGCCGCGCTTGCGTGTCTTTCCGGTCTGCTTCAGCGCGGCTACCGGAATGCCACGCGCGTACTCCTGCTCGAAGGTCTTGCTGTCTCGCCAGATTTCGAGGTGTAGTTTCTCGGAAAGAAAGTTGACGCATGAAACACCGACACCGTGTAGACCACCAGAAACCTTATAGGCGTTTGAATCAAACTTGCCGCCGGCGTGAAGCTTGGTCATCACAACTTCGGCAGCCGATCGCTTTTCTTTTTTGATCTCGTCGACGGGAATACCACGTCCGTTATCAATTACGGTGATCGAATTGTCGAGATGAATCGCCACTTCAACAGTGTCGCAATAACCTGCCAGGGCTTCATCGATAGAATTGTCGACCACTTCGTAGACCAGGTGATGTAAACCAATCTCTCCGGTCGATCCGATGTACATGGCCGGACGCTTACGCACTGCGTCGCGCCCTTCCAAAACTGTGATCGATGATGAATCGTAAGCCATACTTTTCTTTGTTAAGTTAGTACCTGCTGTTACCAATCTCTTCTCCTATACACTTATCAAACAGTTCGACTGCCAAGCGCGAGCGAAGTTTCGACATTACTGCTGCGCACTTTACCGTCCTCGATTTCAAACACACTGGCCCGCGAAAAAAAAGATTCGACATGACTCCGCTTTGAGGTTGTGATGAAGGTTTGTGTGCGATTTTCAAGGTATTCAAGAAGGTGTCTTATCCTTCGCTCATCCAGTTCCGCATCAACATCGTCGATGATGAAAACCGGCTGGTCATTCGAGCTTGAATTATACAACGAAATCGCCGCTAAGTCTAATAATAACAATGCGCTACGTTGCTGTCCGGAGCTTCCGTAAACCCGGATTTCGCGGCCGTCCAGGTGTATTTCCAAATCGTCCCGGTGCGGACCAATAAGGGCATGACCGGCAGCGACTTCAGCCGCCAGGCGGAGCGAGATTCGTGACCGCAAAAGCGACTCGTAATCGCTCAGGTCGCCTTTGTTCTCGAGTGACGAAACATAGCGCGTCGTAACGTCTCTGCGTTCAAACAGTTGCCGCTCCAGCGTCGCATTCAATCCTTCCACATACTCCTCGCGAGCTCGATGGATCAACATCCCAAGGCGCACCAATTGCTCGTTCCAGGGCGCCAAAAGATCCTCGACTTTGTCTGGCCCAAGTTCGTTCTCGTTGGCCAGTTGCAGCACTCGATTCTTCTGCTTGATGACTTTGTTGTAGTCGGAAATGGTCTTCAGATACGCAGGCTTGAGTGATGAGATACCACGGTCCAGAAAACGCCGGCGTGCTTCGGGCATACCACGCACGACATCGAGATCAGCAGCAGTGAATGAGAAAACTTGTAACTGCGTTAAGTAACGCGCAAGAGTTTCGCGTTTGGAGTTGACGAAGATCGTTTTTGAATTGTCGTGAAGACTAACTTGTAGATCTCTTTGCAGATCTTGTCCGGTTGTTACGGTTCCTCTTACAACTGCGAGCTCTTCATTAAACCGGATCGCTTCCTGAAGACGTTGGGTACGAAACGATTTGGTCCTTGCCAGTAGATAGATCGCTTCGAGCCAATTCGTCTTCCCGTGGCCATTATTTCCATAAATGATATTGAGCCGCGGGCCCCACTCAATTCTCCCACTCAAATTGCGAAAGTTCGTCGCCTCAATTGCAGCGAGCAGCATGAGTGGATATTAACAGATAAATCTTCGTTATCTGCCGCTCAGATCCGCATCGGCATTACGACATACTTGTAGTCGTAATCACCATTCTCCGAGGGATGGAGTTGCGCCTGGGAGTTGCCGTCTTTGAATTCGAAGGCGACCTTTGCATCGCCGACGACATTCAGGAATTCCTGAAGGTATTGAGCATTGAAGCCGATGTCTGTTACATCGCCGGCGTATTCTGTTGCGAGTGTTTCGTTTGCTTCACCTTCTTCAGCGTTTTGAGAACTGATAACCAACTGGTTCGGCTCGAGGTGAAAACGAATCGCATGCGATCGTTCGTCAGCCATCAGGGCCACACGCCGAATCGCGAGATTCAACAGACTGCTGTTGAACTCAACTGACTTGTCGTTGTTCTTCGGCATGACCATTTCATAGTTTGGAAACTGTCCATAGAGCATGCGCGAAATCAACAGTCGTGGTCCAACCTGGAAATAGATGTGATTCTCATCCATTCCCAAACTTATCTCGTCATCGAAGCCGGCAGTTAATTTTGTTAACTCGGCCAAGGTCTTTCGTGGAATCAATGTATCGATCGTTTCTTTCGAGCCATTCCTGGCGATGTTTTTCTTTTCCACAAAGGCGAGTCTATGACCGTCAGTGGTAACCATACGCGCGCCCGTGTCATCCAAAACAAACTTGGCCCCTGAGAGCGTATAACGTGATTCTTCCTGAGTGATCGCGAAGATAGTGCGGTCGATGAATGTCTTAATGACACCCGCCTGGATTTTTGTTGGGGCCGACTTGAATGCCGGCACTTCCGGAA
This sequence comes from Pyrinomonadaceae bacterium, assembly GCA_035257785.1. GTDB lineage: Bacteria > Acidobacteriota > Blastocatellia > Pyrinomonadales > Pyrinomonadaceae > PSRF01. Next base: position 19,181 of record DATEWS010000283.1, on the reverse strand, counting down.
ACGCGTCTCTCGCGACGCCGACCATCTTGAAACGAGCTCGATCGCATTTCACCGTCACCCACTCGTTGTCTTCCTTCTTGAAACTGACAGGTGCATCCGGAAGCAGTCGTGCAATCTCAAAAAGTTTTCGTGCCTGCACACACATCGATCCGGGTGTCGTGATCTCTTCCGCATCCATGTCGCAACGAATCGTCACGTCGAGATCAGTTCCGGTAATTCTGACCGTGCTTTCTCCGACTGACTCGATGAGTATGTTCGAAAGAACCGGGATCGTGTTTTTCTTTTCGACAACTCCCTGAACGAAGCCTAGTTCTTTTTGCAGGTTCTGCTTGCTTACTACAAATTGCATCGCCAATCACTCCTTCAACTTCCACAAACCACTCGCGCGATTCTTCTACTTACGAAATCAAAACCTAATATTTATTTCCAGCAGTAGTAGTAGTGCCTGTGGATTTGTGAATAAATACTTAACCGTAACGAAACTAACTACTTAAGACTATTTGAGTCCTGTGGAAACCTGTTCAAATTTCCACGCGCAGTTTCGGAAAATTTAGAAGACGTGAACATTAACATATTTTCCACAAAACGTTCTTAGTGGACTGTGAATATCTGTGCCTCGTTGTGGTTTATTTTTGCAACGACTCTGAGAGTTCGCTGATGAGTCGTTGCAGCGTTTCATCGGTCGCGACGAGCGCTTCAATTTTTTCCACCGAGTGCATCACCGTAGTGTGATGTTTGCCGCCGAAGGCACGACCAATCTCGGGATAGCTATGTTTTGTCAGGTGCTTGCAAAGATACATCGCAACCTGACGAGGATGTGAGATTTGCCGGGCGTTGTTCTTCGAAATCAATTCATCGATCGTCAGTTTGTAAGTCGAGGCCACGAGCTTCTGAATCTGCTGAACCGAAACAACACCCGACTCCTCTTCCTTGGCGATATTTCGAATCGCATCCTGGGCAAGGCTTTTCGAAATAGGTTCACCACGAAGCGACGCGATCGCGATCAAACGGACTAACGAACCTTCGAGCTCCCGGACGTTGCTCTTCACACGACCGGCGATAAACATCGCCACGTCGTCAGGAATAGTTACACCAATCAAGTCGCCTTTTCGTTTCAGGATCGCGATCTTCGTTTCGAGATCCGGCGGCTCGATGTCGGCGATCAAACCCCATTCGAAACGCGAGTGTAGACGTTCCTCGAGGGTCGGTATTTCGCGCGGCGGACAATCGGAACTAATTACGATCTGTTTCTGCTGATCGTAGAGCGCATTGAAAGTGTGGAAGAACTCTTCCTGCGTGCGCTCCTTGCCGGCCATGAATTGCACGTCGTCAATCAACAACACATCAACCGACCGATACTTCTCACGAAAACTCTGCGTCTTGTCGTAACGAATCGCGTTGATGAGATCGTTCATGAAACGCTCGGATGAGATGTAGCAGAGTTTGAGGTGTTGATTTCGAGACTTGATGGCGTGCCCGCACGCGTGCATCAGGTGAGTCTTACCTAATCCCACACCACCGTATAAATAAAGCGGATTGTATGTTCGACCTGGAGCTTCAGCGACTGCTAACGACGCGGCGTGTGCAAACTGATTACACGAGCCGACCACAAAACTGTCGTACGTATATTTTGCGCTGAGTGAAGGTTCTGCCGGCGGCGCAGACGTGGGTTCGCTTACAGTGACAACAGGAAGAATGTCCGGTGTTATGAACCGCGGATCGTCGTGCGATGTTTCTCCGGAGCCGACGGTGAGATCCACAGGCACCCAATCGGAAACTTTACCGACTACCCAACCAACTGAATAACCCGACAAGCGCTGCTCGTTGAGCGACTCAGTCAGCACCTTGCCGTAGTTACTAACAACCCAATCCTTCACGACCTGGTTTGGCGCACGTAAACGAAGAACGTGCTGCGAACTATCCAGGCTTTCGAATTGAATTGAAGTAAACCATTTATCGAGAATTTGCTGATTCAGCCGGCCTTTGAGTGAGTGAAGTATCCTGCCCCAAACATTAGTCTCTACAGAAGCGCTCATCGAAAAATCCGTTCAGGGTAGGCATCAATTTGACTAAAGCTCGCGCAACGAAACCGAACGCCGCTGAGCGTCGGGTTCTGAGCGAAACTCTAACCTTCCCCTATCCCGTTATTGCTTATTCTGATCACCCAATAGTCGACCGCCGGAGGGATTTCCACAGCGATTTCCACAGCAAGTGGAAAAACCTCTCCCGTGTTAAAGTAACTCTTTAAAGCCTATATTTTTCAATTGTTTACGGGTCGGTGACTCTCGAAGCCTGCGGAGACTAACATAGAAGATTCGGAATTATCAAGCTCGTGTTCGCAATAAAACAACGCCACCTGATCGCCATGTTAACGATCTGAGTCTTGAACAAGAAAGAGAGTGGTTCTGGTACACGTCATTGTTGAACACTGCTGGTTTCCGAGGACGAATAGGCGGTCCGTTTCTTGACATAAACAGAGGGCGCGATTAGTCTTAGCGTTTTCGTTTATAAGGAGAATTCATTTCTATGTCGAAGCGCACCTTTCAACCGAACAACAGACGACGCGCAAAGACCCATGGCTTCCGAGCTCGCATGGCCAGCAAGAACGGACGCCTCGTGCTCAAACGGCGTCGCGCTAAGGGAAGAAAGCGGCTGACTCCTGCTCATTACTGAAATGGTCACACTTCTGTTAATGCATGCGGAAGTATTTGCGGGATACTGTTGAATTCCAGCACGTCTACCGGAACGGCAAGCGGTATGAGGGCGTATTCATTACCGCATTTGTGATTGAAAACCAGGAAGCAAATCATCGCCTCGGAGTGACGGCTTCGAAGAAGGCGCTCGGCAAAGCGGTGCAACGTAATCGCGCGAAGCGTTTGCTGCGCGAGACGTTTCGATTAAACGAAACTTTACTCCAGGAACTGTCGAATAAGTACGACTGGGTGCTGAACGCAAAGTCGGCGGTTTTAACTCAGAAGGTTAACGCGCCGTGCCAGGAGTTGAAGGGAATTATCGAGAAGGTTGAAAGGTTAGAGACGCGCGAGCCTGTAACTTAATCTTAGATGTGTGAAGAGCGTTCTGATCTCATTACTCAAAGTTTATAAGTTGGCGATTTCACCGCTTCTCCCCCCTTCGTGCAGATTCATCCCCACATGTTCCGAATACGCTGCTGACGCGATCTCCCGCTACGGCGCCTGGCGCGGCAGTGGCATGGCCATACGTCGGTTACTCCGTTGCCATCCGTTCCATCCGGGCGGATATGATCCGGTTAAGTGATTATTGATGTTGTTATGAGAGAGGTTGGTTAATACCTCTAGCACGCGATGCAACAAAAACGACTTTTAATAGCTTTAGTACTCTCCTCGGCAATTTTATTTTTGTGGACTTATTTCTACCCGGTTCCGCATCAGACTCAACAACCGGGCGCGACTCCTTCACCAACAGCTAGTCCGGCAGCAACACAACAAACAGCGACTTCTACTAACGTCCCGGCGACGCCCGCGCCGCAGCCGATAGCGAACGTGAGCACCGCGCCGCAGCGGATGATTACGATCAGAACTCCGCTATACGATGCGAAGTTCGATACGCTCGGCGCCGAACCAGTCAGCTGGATAATAAAGGCCAACAAGTACAGTAAAGGTCAACCCGAAGTCTATTCTGTCGCCGGGCGTAAGAGCGATAAGAAACCTCTCGAACTGATCTCGCCTGAGGGTTTGAAGCGTCAGCCGAGACTGGTTCCGTTTCAGTTACAGACAGGCGACACGGCGTTGGACGTTGTGCTGAGTTCCAGCACGTACAGAGTTGAGGGCGTCGATCAACCGACGGGTGACGTCGACGTGAATCTCAAAGCAAACGAAAAGAAGGAACTGACGTTTGTCCTCGAAGATTCGAACGGAGTTCAAGTCCGGAAGAAAATTGTTTTTGACGGCGACCATTACGCGACAGGAATTGCAGTTTCAGTGAGGCGCGGGGACCAGGCAGTGCCGCAGGTAAAGATTGCGATTGGTCCAAGCATCGGCGATCAAGGAGTCAGTCACCACACGTTCTACTCTGTTGCGCCGGAAGCTGTTTCTTATGTCAACAATCACCTCGAGCGCCATCCGCCGGCGGGAATCAATGGCAACAGCAGCAGTCCGGATCACCTGGTGCTCAATGGTCCAGTGGATTGGGCCGGCGTTGGGGACACTTACTTCGCGATGGTGACTGTGCCCAGCCAGAAGACGGAAGGTCTTGAATATCGAACGTCTGCTTACGAGCACAAACCAAATGGCGGGACTGCCGAAAAGAGATTTTTAATTACAGCGTTTGTGCCCATTCCTGCTGATGGATCAAACACAATCATCTATGCTGGCCCAAAAGATCATAATCTTTTGAGCCACAGCAGTGAGGACATTTCTAAAGTTATTAACCGTCCGATCGACCTCGATGGATTGATCGACTATGGTTACCTTGGTTGGCTTTCGCGACCTTTAGCCATTCCGATTCTGGCCGCGATCACCGCCCTCTTCGAGATCACAGGCAGTTACGGTATCGCAATCATTCTCTTCACGATCGTGATCTACTCGCTTTTCTTCCCACTCAAGTGGCGCTCTTCAAAAGCAATGAAGAAAGCGCAGAAGCTTGCGCCGCGGATGAAAGAGTTGCAAGAGAAGATGAAGGGGATGAAGCAGAATGATCCGCGACTAAAAGAGTTGCAGATGGACCAGTTGAAACTGATGAAGGAAGGCAATCCACTCGGTGGGTGCTTACCGCTGCTGATCCAGATGCCTTTTCTGTTTGCACTCTATCGCGCCATCACGATCTCGCTCGATTTTCGTCAAGCGAGCTTCTTATGGATTCCTGATTTGTCAGCCGCGGAACCATACCTGATTCACATTCTGCCGATTCTAATGACTGGCACAATGGTGGTGCTGCAACTGGTGACACCTGCTCCGTCCGCGGATCCGCTGCAACGCAAGATGATGGCGATCGGAATGCCGGTCTTCATGCTTTACATTTTGTGGAGTGCGCCATCGGGTTTAGTTTTGTACTGGCTCGTTGGTAATATCGTCGGGTTCAGTCAGCAGTTTCTGATTAACCGTTGGACTAAGTCCGACGACGACGAAGTCCCAGCGCCACCAGCGAAGGGAACTTCTGGACGCAAGAAGAAGTTAGACGCGCCGGTGACTAGTGAAGGATCGGGTTAAATGACAGAGGTGTCGCAACAAGCAGCAGAGTTTCTCGAGGACGTCTTCCAAAAGACTGGTCTGCAACTGCGCGTCGGCGTGAAGCAGGGCATAACGGGTGAAGTGCTCGACATCGAGGGCCACGACGCGGAGTTGTTGCAAGCGCAAACCGGCGAGCTGCTTGAAGCGCTGCAGCACCTCATCAACCAGGTTTTTGGAAGAAGCCTGACTGGCAATGCGCGACTCGTTTGTGACGTACACGGCTTTCGCGCGACTCGTGAAGCCGAACTTCAAACCATGGCAAACTTTGCCGCGAATCGCGTTCGCCAAACCGGAATGCCGTTTACGTTTGAGCCGATGAGTGCAAACGAAAGAAGGATCATTCACCTGACGCTTGCTGATAGTGCCGATATCTTTACTGAGTCGATCGGCGAAGGTTCGGATCGTAAGTTGAGAATTGGACCAAAGAGTTCGGCCCGCACGGATTCGTAATTCCCTCCAGTTGTAAGCTAATCTCCCGTTACTCAAGATGAGTACGATCGTTGCACTATCTACACCAAGAGGTCGCGGAGCTCTTGCTGTAATTCGTCTCAGCGGCGCCGATGCGATTGCGATCGCACAGCGTATGGGTCTGCACGAGGTTGAAGATAGACGCGCAACGCTCACGACGTTGGTGCGTCAGCGCGACAACGAGAAGTTGGACCAGGCGTTGGTTACATGCTTCCGTGCGCCTCACTCACTTACTGGCGAAGATGTGGTTGAGATCAGTTGTCACGGATCGCCGGCAGTGATTCGCAACCTCATCGATACGACGCTAGAGCTTGGCGCAGTGCTCGCTGGTCCGGGTGAGTTCACGTTGCGTGCGTTGTCGAATGGCAAAATAAACCTGGCCCAGGCTGAAGCAATTCGCGATCTGATTGCCGCCCAAACGGACGCGGCAGTCAAACAAGCGTCGCGACAACTCAACGGGGAACTATCGAACGAGCTCGCCCCGCTCAAAGAAAAACTTGTCGAAGTGATCGTCGTGTTGGAGTCGGCGTTGGAGTTTGTCGAAGACGATCTTCCTGCGGTGCGGGTCCAGGAGATTGAGAAGGAGTTAGTTGACGTTAGTGCCGGAGTTGAGAAACTCGCGCGAACTTATGCCGCCGGACGGCTGCTTCAGGAAGGCATCAAGGTCGCTATCACGGGACGCCCAAATGTCGGTAAGTCTAGTCTTTTCAATAGTTTAATGGAACGTGAGCGCGCGATTGTTACTGATATTCCGGGGACTACGAGAGATACGTTGTCGGAGGCAATCGACCTGGAAGGCATTCCGGTTATTCTTACTGACACCGCCGGCGTTCGCGAAACAACTGACGGGATTGAGACGTTGGGCATCGAACGAACGCGACGTGCAATGAGTGATTCTGATCTGGTTCTTGTAGTTATCGATGGCTCAACTGAACTTGGACCATCGGACCACGACTTGTTGAATCAAACGGAGCATGCGCCTCGCCTGGTGGTAAGAAACAAAAGTGATCTGCCGGAGTTCAATGCGACGTCGACAAGTTGTATTGCGGAGCTGCAACCTATTAATGTATCAGCGCGAACCGGTGAAGGATTAGCAGCGTTGCGTTCGGCGATCCTCGCGAGTTTGAATAACAACGGAATCGATGAGGGCAGTTTGTTGATAACGAATGCTCGCCACTACGATCTGTTGTGCAACGCTCAGCGTGAGCTTGATGAAGCGCGAGCGGCATTGCAGGTGAAGCACAGCGAAGAAGTCGTGCTTGCGCCGCTGCACAGCGCGTTGCGGTTCATGGGGCAGATCACCGGCGAGACGACGACAGAAGATATTCTGTCCGAGATCTTCGCGACGTTTTGTATTGGGAAGTAATCATGTCGTTTGATGAAGTGTTCGACGTAATCGTGATCGGCGCCGGCCATGCGGGCTGCGAGGCGGCGTCTGCCGCCGCACGTCTCGGCGCGGACACCGGACTCATAACGTTGAATCTCGATCTCGTCGGACAGATGTCGTGCAACCCGGCAATCGGTGGGATTGCGAAGGGGCACCTCGTGCGAGAGATCGATGCGCTCGGTGGAATCATGGGGCGGGTTATCGATCGGACCGGGATTCAGTTTCGACTACTCAATCGTTCGCGCGGGCCGGCGGTTCAATCGCCGAGGGCGCAGGCGGATCGATTGCGATATCGCGCAGAGATGCGAAGAACGCTGGAAGCTACTTCGAATCTTCACCTGCGTCAGGGCAAGGTCGTCGATTTTGTTCTCGACCAGGGGAAGCTGGCGGGTGTTGTCCTTGAAGACGGACGGCGCTTCGGATCCCCGGCAGTCGTGGTTGCGACTGGAACGTTTTTGAATGGGCTGATTCATACCGGTCGGAGAACCTATTCCGGCGGCAGGGCTGGCGAGCCCGCAGCGATTGAGCTTTCGGAAGCACTAAAACGTCTCGGCTTTCCGGTAGGTCGGTTGAAGACCGGAACGCCGCCGCGTCTCGACGGCAGAACCATTGATTGGAGCGCGTTCGAACCGCAGCCGGGCGACCAGATACCAGTGCCGTTCTCGTTTGCGACGGATAGTTTGGAACAGAAACAGATCAACTGCTACATCGGCTACACGACCGAACAAGTCCACAACGCGATTCGTGCCAACATCGCCGAGTCGCCACTTTACTCTGGAAAGATTAAAGGTGTCGGACCGCGGTACTGCCCGTCGATAGAAGACAAGGTCGTCAAGTTTTCTGACAAGTCGCGGCATCAGCTCTTCCTCGAGCCCGAAGGTCACGACACCAATGAAGTTTATTTGAACGGGTTTTCCACGTCGTTGCCGGCAGAGATGCAGCAGGATCTTGTGCGAATGATTCCGGGGCTGGAAGAAACACGGATCATTCGTCCTGGATATGCGATTGAGTACGATTTCGTCGACCCGCGGGAACTCGGACCCGATCTACAGACGGCTCGTGTACCGGGTCTTTTTCACGCCGGGCAGATCAATGGCACCACTGGTTATGAGGAAGCCGCTTGCCAGGGACTCCTGGCGGGAATCAATGCCGCGCTTTATACGCAACGCCGTGAGTCGCTGCGGTTGCGGCGTGACGAGTCATATATAGGAGTGCTCGTCGAAGATCTTATCAAGCAAGGAGTGGACGAGCCTTACCGGATTTTTACTTCGCGCGCCGAGTATCGATTGGCGCTGCGTTATGACAATGCTGACGAGCGACTCGAGCGTTACGGGAGGAAATTGGGGCTCGTCGGAGATTCCGATTGGGAGCGGTTCAACGCTCGACAGGAGCGGCTCGCGAAATTGAGAACGGCACTCGATAACGTACGTTTGCGTCGAGCAGACGCGCAGCACGCTGCGGTGTCAGCGCTGATCGGCAGCGACCCAGGAGACTCAATTTCGTTGTCACAATTGGCGAAGCGTCCGAGAGTCACGGCAGATCTGATTGCTTCGCTATTGCCCGGTGAACTAAAACCGGTAGCGGAAACCGATCTCAACTCCGTTCTCGCCGATTCGCTTTACGCCGGCTACCTCGATACTCAACGCGCGGCAGTGGCGAAGCTTTACCAGCACGACGCTCTAAGGATTCCTCGTCAAACTGCCTTCCGCGGCATCGCTGGCCTCTCGAATGAGATCGTCGAACGCCTCGACCGCGCTCAGCCCCTGACCTTCGGTGAAGCCCGTCGCCTACCAGGCCTGACACCCGGCGCGCTTTCAACGCTCCTGGCCTATCTGTCAGCCCAACAGAAGAGTTTCTGACGATTGTTTCACGTGTCCCATTTGGCGGGATCTATCAATTGGGACACGTGAAACATCTCGGTTGTAGCCCGTTTGCCCTGACTGTGTTAGGTTTATGCGCTTATGGCTAAGTCGATAGCCGTCGCAAACCAAAAAGGCGGGGTCGGAAAAACGACGACCGCGGTCAATCTCGCTGCCATTATCGCCAACTGGGGTGACCGCGTTCTGCTGGTTGACGCGGACCCGCAGGGAAATGCGACCTCCGGCGTCGGAATTCAACGGGGCAGTTTCCGGCGCGGGCTTTATCACAGCATAGTCCTTGATGAACCAATCTCCGCGATCTCTCTGCCGACGCCGATTGAGACGCTGCAAGTCGTTCCTTCAAACAAGGATTTGGCGGGTGCCGAGATCGAACTCGTAGACGTCGAAAAGCGAGAGTTCAGGCTGAAGAATGCCCTCGCGAGCGTCGAGGCCAATTACGACTACATCATCATCGATTGCCCACCGTCGCTCGGCCTCTTGACACTCAACGCCCTCACCGCCGCCAGGTCGTTGCTTGTTCCGATTCAATGCGAGTACTACGCACTTGAGGGCGTGACCGAACTCTTCGATACTCTCGCGCGTATCCGCAGGCTTCATAACCCGGGACTCATGATCGAAGGGCTGCTGCTCACAATGTACGACGTGAGATCGAATCTTTCGGCGGCGGTGGCGGCGGACCTCCGAGATTTTTACGGACTGCAAGTCTTCCAAACCGTGATTCCCAGAAACGTCAGACTTGCGGAAGCACCGAGTTACGGCAAACCAATCATCAGTTATGACGCACACTCCAAGGGGGCTGACGCCTACTCACAATTAGCCAGGGAGATTATTTATGAATCGAAAAGCGCTAGGTCGGGGGCTGGGAGCTCTCCTATCCTCTGACCGCACCATTGATCTCGGCTCGGAGCCAACCGAAGTTGAACTCGATTCAATTGTGCCCGGATCGATGCAGCCGCGCACGCATTTCGACGAGGCGAGCCTGCAAAGCCTGGCAGACTCGATCCGGACCCACGGAATCGTCCAGCCTCTTCTCGTCCGACGTCGTGGCAACGGCTACGAGTTGATCGCCGGTGAGCGACGCTGGCGAGCTGCAAAGCTGGCAGGACTGAAAGAAGTTCCGGTCGTCGTAAAGGAAGTTCCGGACGACAGTCTTCTCGAAATAGCGCTCATCGAAAATATTCAGCGCGAGGATCTGAACCCGATCGAGGAAGCCCAGGCGTACCGCAAGCTAATCGAGACAGTTGGTCTGACCCAGGAGGCGTTAGCGAGCCGTGTTGGTCGGGATCGTTCTTACATCACAAACTATCTGCGGCTGCTCCGGCTTCCGGACGATTTGCAGCAACTTGTTATCGAGGGACGGCTGACAACGGGTCATGCGCGAACGCTCCTGGCGTTGACTCATGTCGATCTCCAACGACGGATGGCGAGGAAGATCATCGATGACGGACTGTCGGTTCGAGCGACTGAGCTGCTGGTGCACAAAAAGAGTGAGGAGAAGCCAGCTAAGAAATCGGCCGCGGTTCAGACCGACGATCCAAATGTCCGAGCTGCTGAGAGCAAGCTGCGGCGCGCGTTAGGAACGCAGGTGAAGATCTCGCAAACGGTTGAGGGAAAAGGGAAGATTGAGATCAGTTTCTTCGATTCGAATGACTTAGATCGCGTCTACAATCTCATCCTGCCGCCAGTCCAGTTGTAAAATGTACATCCGGCGCGGCGGTACCAGGTCCCGAGCCGGAAGCAAATTGTAAAACCGGGCCGCGGCCGAGCGTTATATGCCGTTTGTGGCTCGTGTTCGGTTGACCGGCCTTGGGCGGCATGTTAGACTCGCGCGCTTTTCAGCAACTACAATTTGTACACAGATTAGAGGAAGTGGATGGTTCTCTTAGAGGCCACAATTCAGTTGGTTCCTGACGGTACGTTACTGCTCCACCTGTTAATGGTGGTTGTCATGGTTTTTATCCTGAACCGGACATTACTGAAGCCAATAAATCGAATCCTTGCCGAGCGTGAAAAGCAGGTCGAAGGTCGGCTCCAGGAAGCGCAGGCGTTAGCCGCCGAGACTGAGCACAAACTCAAGACGTATAACGACGCTCTACATGCAGCCAGGGTGGACGGCTACAAGCTTTTAGAAAGGGAACGAGCCGAAGGTCTCAAAGCGAAGGACGAAAAGGTTCGGGTCCAGCGCGAACAAGTTTCGCGCGAAGTCGCCGCGCAACTTGACAATATTAAGCGACAAGAGCAGTCGGTAAAACAGGAACTCGAAGTTCAGGCAGTCTCTATCAGCAGTTTGATCAGCGCACAAGTACTGCGTCGTCGTAATTAGTGAATATGCTGTTACTCATCTCACCTGAAACGATGGAGTGGCTCAACTCGTGGGCCAACTACCCGGGTCTCGAGATCTGGAAGTTTTTGAATCTTGCCATTTTCACTACCGGCGCTCTCTACGTGTTGCGAAAACCGATCAGCGCAGCGCTGGCGACGCGCCGTGAGGCCATCAGACAAGAGTTGATCACCGCGCAAGCTGAACGCGAACAAGCGTTGGCGCGAGTTTCTGAAGCGGACGATCTACTGAGCCGCGTCGATGAACACGTTGCCGCGATTCATAAACAAGCGAAACAGGAGGCGAAGTCCGAAAAGGAACGCCTGGCTGCTGCGGCCGTAAATGAAATCGAGAAGCTCAAACAGCAGGCGCAGCGCGAAATGGAATCGGCAGACAAGTTGGCGCGTAAACAGTTGCGCCAGTTTCTTGCGCAACGAAGCGTCGAGCTGGCGCGCGAGTCGGTTCGCGTCCAGATGAGGCCTGAAGACGACATGCTTCTTATAAAGGAGAACATCGGGGATCTGAGGAGGACCACGGTTTGAGCTTGCAGACTGTTGCACGCCGTTACGCTACGGCCCTCGCCGACGTGGCAATTGAACGACGCGAAGAACGCGAGGTCCAAAACGAGTTGGACCAATGGGCAGAGATGATCGAGGCCCACCCGCAGTTGAAAGAAGTTTTTGCGAATCCCACCATCGTTTACGATCACAAACGACAGGTTCTCGAAGCTCTAATCTCGCGCACGCGTGTGCGAGAAACGACCGCCAGCTTCCTGCGAGTGTTGTTGAAAAATCAGCGCCTCTCGCAGTTGAGAGACATCGTCGAACGTTTTAGCCAGGTGCTTGACGAGCGGGGTGGTGTTGTGGCTGCGCACGTCACGACTGCGCGGCCGATTCCGGAAGATTTGAAAAACAGCCTGCACGAAACTTTGGCGGCCGCGACCGGCCGCAAAGTGCGTTTGAGTTTTGCGACTGACGAATCAATTATCGGTGGTTTAGTGGCGCGCATCGGTTCAACGATTTTCGATGGATCGGTGCAAAACCAGCTTGATCGATTAGCGAGCGAAATGGCAGGCCGGTGATCTGAAACGCCGTTAGAGGAAATTATGAACCAAATCAAAGCCAGCGAAATTAACGAGATTATCCGCAAACAGATCGAGAACTTCGAGACCGGAGTGACGGTCACTGAAGTGGGAACGGTCATCAAGATCGGCGACGGTATCGCCGAATTGCACGGCCTGGAAAAAGTCATGGCCGGCGAGCTGCTCGAGTTTCCACACGACGTTCGCGGTCTCGCATTGAACCTTGAAGAGGACAAGGTTGGTGCCGTGTTGTTTGGTGAGTTTCAGGTCATCCGCGAAGGCGATCTCGTAAAGCGAACTGGACGCATCATGGAAGTGCCGGTTGGTGACGCGCTCGTCGGACGCGTGGTCGACGTGCTCGGCAATCCGATTGACGACGCTGGTCCAATCGTCACCGATCATCACTATCCGGTTGAGCGAATCGCGCCGGGCGTAGTTGATCGACAACCGGTGAAGGAACCACTGCAAACAGGTCTCAAAGCGATTGACGCGATGGTGCCGATCGGTCGCGGCCAGCGCGAGTTGATCATCGGCGATCGCCAGACGGGTAAAACTGCCGTCGCGGTCGACACGATCATCAACCAGAAGGGCAAAGACGTAATTTGTATTTACGTGGCAATTGGTCAGAAAGCGTCGACGGTGGCCCAGGTGGTCAAGACGTTGCACGACTTCGGCGCGATGGACTACACCATCGTGATCAAAGCCACGGCATCGGATTCGGCGGCGATGCAGTTTCTCGCTCCTTACTCCGGCGCCGCGATGGGTGAGTATTTCCGCGACAACGGTCGCCACGCTCTGACGATCTACGACGACCTTTCGAAGCAAGCCGCAGCATATCGCGAGATCTCTTTGCTGCTTCGCCGTCCACCGGGTCGTGAAGCGTACCCGGGCGACGTCTTCTACCTGCACTCGCGTTTGCTCGAGCGCGCAGCGAAACTTTCCGACATAAAAGGCGGCGGCTCGCTGACGAGTTTGCCAATCATCGAAACGCAGGCAGGCGACATCTCCGCATATATTCCGACGAACGTGATTTCGATCACTGACGGACAGATCTTTCTCGAAGCCGACCTCTTCAACAGCGGCTTTCGTCCTGCAATCAACGTCGGCAACAGCGTTTCCCGTGTAGGCGGTTCGGCTCAGATCAAAGCGATGAAGCAGGTGGCGGGAACGCTTCGTCTCGACCTGGCCCAGTTCCGCGAGTTGCAGGCGTTCGCGCAGTTTGGTTCCGACCTCGACAAAGCAACGCAAGCGCAGCTCGCCCGCGGACAGCGACTGACCGAAATTCTGAAACAACCACAGTATCAGCCGATGGACGTCGAAAAACAGGTGCTCGTCATCTGGGCCGCAACCAACGGTTACACTGACGACATCGCGATTGAAGACATTCGCCGGTTTGAGACCGGCCTGCTGAAGTTTGTTGAGAGCTCGCGTCCCGGGCTGCTCGCCGACATCCGAGAGCAGAAAGCAATTACAGACGACATCAAAGCCGGACTGAAGCAGGTGCTGGAAGACTTCAAGGTTGACTGGGCCAACCCTTCATCAACAACAACGGAGTTTGCTGCCAATCAAGCGCGACCAGCCACGAGTGCCGCAGCGCCGACTGCATAACGAAGTAAGACGATGCCGAATCTTCTGGACATCCGCCGGCGCATCAAGTCGGTCAAGAACACGCAGCAGATCACGAAGGCCATGAAAATGGTCTCGGCTGCGAAACTCAAACGCGCGCAGGATCGCGTCGTGACGGCGCGCCCGTTCGCAAACAAGATGGCCGAAGTTTTGGGCGAACTGGCCAAGAGGACTGACGAAGACTTTCATCATCCATTACTCGATCAGCGCGGCGATCAGCGTTACCTCCTCGTCCTGGTTACGGCTGACAAAGGTCTGTGCGGCGCATTCAACACAAACCTGACGAAAGCTGCGCAGGCGTTTGTTCGCGAGAATCCTGACAAAACGATCGAGTTCATGGCGATCGGTCGCAAAGGACGCGACTTCTTTCGCAACCGCCACGCGAACATCACGAGCGAGTTTCTCGGCTTGACCGGAAAGGGACGCGTCGAGTTTTCGGAAGCACTCGACGTCGCAAGATCGATAATCAAGCAATACACCGATGATAAAGAGATCGATAAGGTCTTCGTCATCTACAACGAGTTCAAGTCAGTACTCTCGCAGCGCGTGGTACTCGAACAATTGCTGCCGGTCGCGCGTGCACGCGACGCAGAAGAGGAACCGGAAGCAAAGCCGCAAGCGGCAAATCTCGTTGACTACATTTACGAGCAACCGCCCGAGGAGATGTTCAGCACGCTCCTGCCACGTTTGGTGGAGACACAGATCTTCCGCGCGTTACTCGAGTCGGTCGCATCTGAGCACGGCGCACGTATGACGGCGATGGATTCAGCGTCGAAGAATGCGAGTGAGTTGATCGAAACTTTGACGCTCAACATGAATCGCATTCGCCAGGCCGCGATCACAAACGAGATCATCGAAGTCGTTTCCGGAGCGGCGGCGCTTTAATTGGGCCACAAAAAGGCACATAAGGCACACAAACAGAACTGACGTGGGCAGGTTTTTAAGCCGCTACCTTCCGCTGGTCATTTGGCTGGCGTTTATCTCCTTCGCTTCCTCCGACAGTTTCAACGCCAGCAATACTTCTCGCATCATTGGACCACTCGTGCTCTGGCTGTTTCCAAACACCAGTCCCGAGACGATGGCGACAATTCACTTCATCACCAGAAAAATTGCGCACTTCACAGAGTACGCAATTCTCGGTTTTTTAGCGGCGCGCGCTTTTCGGACTTACGATCGATGGTTTCTGATTTCAGCCGCCCTCGTCGTGGTTTACGCTCTTATTGATGAATATCATCAGAGCTTTGTGCCGAGTCGTACCGCATCGATTTTCGACAGTTTAATCGACATGTCTGGCGGTCTCACGGCGCTTGTAATCATCCTCAAGAGAAGCCGCCGATTTTCACGAACAAACTCGGACCTGTATAATCTGCCTGATTAAATCCTGTTCAGAATGAGGCTCGAAAATGGGAATTTTTGATCGACTAAGCCCGACTTCACAGTTTATCGAAGTAATTGAATGGCTCGACGACTCCTCCAACACGCTCCTGTATCGCTTTCCCGTGAAGGATCAGGAGATCAAAAACGGGGCGCAGTTAATAGTGCGCGAATCGCAGGCGGCTGTCTTCGTACACGAGGGCCAGATTGCCGATCAGTTTCCCCCGGGCCGCTACACGATTGACGGCGGCAACACACCCATCCTTTCAAAACTCGGCGCCTGGAAGTACGGCTTCAACTCGCCGTTCAAAGCCGAGGTTTACTTCGTCAACACGAAACAGTTCACCGATCTGAAGTGGGGCACGCCCAATCCAATCATGATGCGCGACTCAGACTTCGGCATGGTGCGTCTGCGAGCGTTTGGCATTTACTCGATGCGCGTTTCCGATCCGCAAGCGTTCATTAAAGAGATCGCCGGCACGAATGCACACTTCGTCACCGAAGATGTTGAAGGCCAACTCAAACGCACTTTGGTTGGCGGCTTCAGCGACGCGCTCGGTGAATCCAAAATCGCTGCCCTCGACCTGGCGTCAAACTACGACGAGCTTGCGAAGTTCACACGCGGCAAGCTGAACGAAGAGTTCAAGACATTTGGATTGGAGTTGACGAAGTTTGTCATCGAGAATATTTCGCTGCCACCCGAAGTCGAAGCTGCGATGGATAAGCGAACTTCGATGGGCGTGATCGGCGACGTTGGTCGTTACGCGCAATTCCAGGCTGCTGACGCGATGCGCGACGCTGCGCAGAATCCGGGCGGAGGCGCCGGCGCCGGTATGGGCCTTGGCGCCGGATTCGCGTTGGGTAATGCGATGGCAGGCGCGATGAACAATGCGATGAACCAGTCGAACCAGGGACAGGGCGCGGCACAACAAGCGGCAGGCGTCGCATGTCCGAAGTGCGGTCATCAAAACGCGCCCGGCGCAAAGTTCTGTGTGGAGTGCGGCGTGAAACAAGGACCAGCCACCTGCGCTAACTGTCAAGCTGAATTAACTCCGGGCGCAAAATTCTGCAACGAATGCGGTCAAAAAGTTTAAGAAGGTTGCATTCGCATGTTCAAAGGGTTGACACGTCCGCGCCGCGTTGCCATCACCGGAATGGGTTGTGTAACGCCGCTGGGAATCGGGCGTGAAGCATATTGGAATGGACTGATTACCGGGAAGAGCGGCGTTCGTCGCATCGAGACTTTTGATCCTTCCAGTTTTCCGGTGCAGATTGCCGCTGAAATTCCTTCGTTCGACTGGCAATCGCAACTCAATCCCAAAGATCGCAAACACGTTCCGCGCACCGTCCCGCTCGCACTCGCGGCTGCGCGTGAAGCTCTCGAAGACGCAAAACTCTTCCCCGACGATCTTTCACTGGACGAGCGTCGCGCGTTCGGAGTTGAACTCGGAACAGGCGGCGGCGGTCTCGCTTTCACCGAACAACAATACGAATACTGGTACGTTGGTCCAACCAACAAGGCGAGCGTTTACACGATTCCTTCTTCGACGCACGGCGGATTATCGAGTGAGCTGTCGATGGCGTTTAGTCTGCGTGGTCTATCTCATATCGTCTCGACTGGTTGCACGAGTTCGACTGACGCGATGGCCTACGCTGCGCAGCACATCGCGCTTGGCCGTCAGGACGTGATGTTGTCCGGCGGTGTTGATGCCCCGATCGCGCCGGGCATTCTCGCCGCGTTCAATCTCATGACCGTCCTAACGAACGATTGGAACAACGAACCGCAACGCGCGTCACGCCCGTTTTCACGCAATCGTTCGGGCATGGTGCTGGGTGAAGGCGCATGGATTTACGTTTTGGAGGAACTCAAACACGCCACCGATCGTGGCGCGCACATTTATGCGGAGATCCTCGGCTACGGCGCTACTTGTGATGCTTATCATCGCGTTCGCCTGGCTGAAGATGGCGATGAACCCGCGCGCGCGATGCGCCTCGCGCTCGAAGACGCCGGTTGCAGCGCCAACGACGTCGACTACGTTAACTTGCATGGCACTTCGACTGTTCTCAACGATCGCATCGAAACAAGCGCGTTGAAGCGTGCCTTCGACGGACAGGCCGCACGCATTCCGATGTCGGCGACGAAGTCTCAAATCGGACACCCGCAAGGAGCGAGTGGCGCGGCCGGTTTAGGCGCGGCGCTCTGCGCCATGCATACAAACAAGATCCCACCGACCATAAACCTCGATGAGCCTGACCCTGATTGTGATCTCGACTACGTCCCCAACAAAGCGCGTGAAGCCAGCGTGAAGATAGCGCTCTGCAACTGCATCGGCTTCGGTTCGAAAAACAGCGCCCTCGTGGTCCAAAAGCTCGATCATTAATGAGCGGTCATATGTTGGAACGATTTAAGCAGCGCAGTCACAGGCTCGAACACATCGACACCGGAAACTACACGCCCGAAGAATATGAAGACTGTATTGGCGAACTTCAGCTCGTCAATCGTTGGATGGGCGATGCGCACAGTTTAAAGACCACGCTTTTTCGTGATGTCGAGGCCCACTCGTTGCGCAGTTTTTCAGTGCTCGACGTTGGGGCTGGTTCTGGGGAGCTGTTGCGTGTTGCTGCGGTTTGGGCGAGAGAGACGAAGCGACAGTTTCGTGGCGTTGGGCTTGAGTTGAATGAACGTTCTGCTGAGTCGATTAATGAAGAGTCGGAAGAGTTTGAAGAGATCAGTGGCGTGCGTGGCGATGCGCTGAAGCTGCCGTTTGCTGATGCGCAGTTTGATTACGTGATCTGTTCGCTGTTTACGCACCACTTTGTTGATGACCAGGTGGTTGAGATCTTTGGCGAGATGAGTCGCGTCGCGAGGCGGCGCATATTCGTGATCGATCTGCATCGTCATCCGATCGCGTATCTGCTTTACACGACGCTGGGCAAGTTGGTTTTGCACAATCGCTTGCTGAGACATGATGGCGCGTTGTCGATACTTCGCAGTTTTAAATCGGACGAGTTGCTCGAATTGGCGCAACGCGCAGGGTTGCGAGACGTCTTGATCGAACGACGGTTTCCGTACCGGCTGGTATTAAGCGCCGCCGCCCGCGCCACTGTGCGCTTGCCGGGCGAGCACGTTGAACGCTCAACCCGAGCAGCATGAACGCTCTTGGATACAAGTCAGTACCGTAACGCGGTAGCGTCGGGTCGCTTGTTTTATTCTCCATATGGACCACGACCATAATTTCGACGTGATCATCGCGGGTGCGGGGCCGGCGGGGACGAGTGCGGCGATTCACCTGGCGCAACACAATCTGCGCGTGCTGCTCGTCGAACAGAAAAAATTTCCACGCGCAAAACTGTGCGGCGAGTTCATCTCGCCTGAATGCCAAAAACATTTCGAAAACCTCGGCGTCGCTGACGCCATCGCGACCTCCGCACCTTCCGCGCTTACCGAAACGATTTTCTATTCAACACGCGGACATCACGTCAGCGTCCCGAGCAGTTGGTTTGGCCGCCCTGCAGCACTCGGCCTCAGTCGCGCGGTGATGGACGACGTACTGTTACGGCGAGCACAAGCGTGTGGTGTCAACGTTATCGAGGGCGCGACGATCAATGAACCGATACTCGACGCGCAAACCGTGCGCGGAGTCAGATTAAAGGAAAACGAATATCTCGCTCCATTAACAATCGACGCAACCGGACGCGCGCGAATCTTGACCAAAAAACTGAACGCCGCAGAACCAAAATCAAAAGCCACATTGATCGCGTTCAAAGCTCACTTGCGAAACACTCGGGTCGCGCCCGGCGCCTGCGAGATCTACTTCTATCCGGACGGCTACGGCGG
>DATEWS010000282.1:0-7850 GCA_035257785.1 Pyrinomonadaceae bacterium | reverse complement strand
TGACCGGCGACCTTGCCGCCACTCTCATTTCGCACACCGAATATGATGCGCGTTGATATTCCGCTGCGTGAAAGATAGCGATGAAGCACCGCCGCGCGTTTCCAGCAGACCGGCGTGAAGATAAAAAAGTCAGCCGCGAGGAGGAGATCGATCGCGCGAGCCAGATCGTCTTCATTAGCCTTCGCCCGGGCAGATTCTTTTTTGTTCCCCGCAACAATCTCAAGCGCGCGCGGCAATGAATATAGACGCGCCGCCGCCGAGAGCACCGCGACCCACCACGCCATGCGCATCAACAACCACGCTTCGCGCGGACTGGATACAGTTTTCCGCGTTACACCGGATAGCAAGCGTCTTGTTTTTCGAAATCTTTCGATCATCGCAGGTGGCGAGTGATTCTAGCTCAACGAGTTTGAGTTTTCACACCTAAACGGCTAGTCTTAATCCACAACTAAGCCTTTATTAATCACCTAGTTCATAAGGAGGATCTGTGGCGGTTATTCGTCCCTTTCGTGCTTTGCGTCCGCGATCTGATCGTGCGCAACTCGTGGCGAGCGTCCCCTACGATGTTGTTAACACTGACGAGGCGCGCGCGCTTGCCGCAGGGAATCCGCTCAGTTTTCTTCACGTTTCGCGCCCGGAAATTGACCTGCCGGCCGGCACAGACATTCACAGCGATGCCGTTTATCGCAAGGCAGTCGAAAATTTCGAGACACTGATCTCGAGTTGCCCGCTCGAAAAAGAAACCGAATTGAGTTTGTATCTGTATCGCCTGATCATGGGCGAGCACGAACAGGTCGGCATCGTTGCTGTTTGTTCGATTGACGAGTACGACGATGGCACGATTCGTAAACACGAACGCACGCGGCGCGATAAGGAAGACGACCGCACGCGTCACATGCTCATGCTGAAGGCGCAAACTGGTCCGGTTTTCCTGACTTACCGGAAACGTGCTGACATCGATGAACAAGTCGGCGCTGCGCTCAATGGTGAACCGCTGTTTGATCTGACGGCTGCGGATGGTGTTCGTCACACGATCTGGCGTGTCAGGGAAACTGATGCGCTCGTCAGGAGTTTTAAATCAGTGCCGCTGCTGTACATCGCTGATGGTCATCATCGTGCGGCTAGTGCGAGTCGCGCGCGTGCCGAGTTGAGGGAACAGAGTTTCGCGCACACAGGCAAAGAGGATTACAACTATTTTCTCACTGTAATCTTCCCCGACTCGCAGGTGCAGATACTCGCTTACAACCGCACGGTTCACGATCTCAACGGACTCACGAAAGAAGAGTTTCTCGATGAGATCAGAAGTCAATTTACGATCACTGAGAACGCGAATCCGGAGCCGCCGCAGCGCGGAAACTGGAGCATGTATCTCGATGGAAAGTGGTACGGACTGCAACTTTCACCGGCGGCAACGCAGCCCGCGGGGACGGTCGCGACTTTGGATGTGAGTATTCTCCAGGATCGGCTATTGGATCCAATCCTTGGAATCAAGGATGTTCGCACCGACAAGCGAATTGATTTCATCGGTGGTCTTCGTGGGACAAAGGAACTCGAACGCCTTGTTAACGAAGGCAAAGCCGCAGTTGCTTTTTCAGTTTATCCGACTACGGTCGAAGAGTTGTTGATGGTCTCTGACGCAAACGAGATCATGCCGCCGAAGTCGACATGGTTCGAACCGAAGTTGCGTGATGGTTTGTTGATTCACACTATTTAAACCTATGCGAGTGTTAATTGCAGATAAATTCGAGCAGTCGGGCCGCGATGGCTTGCAGTCGCTGGGCTGCGAGATTTCCTATCAACCCGATCTGAAGGACGACGCGCTGATTGCTGCTATCAAAAACGAAGCGCCCGACGTGCTTGTTGTTAGAGGAACGAAGGTAACTGAGCCGATGCTCGACGCTGGACCAGTGAAACTCGTCGTCCGCGCCGGCGCTGGTTACAACACCATCGACGTTCCTGCCGCTTCCAAGCGTGGCATTTACGTTTCGAATTGTCCCGGCAAGAACTCAATTGCCGTGGCTGAACTCGCGTTTGCATTGATCCTCGCTTTGGATCGTCGCATCGCCGATAACGTCATCGCGTTGCGACGCGGTGAGTGGAACAAGAAAGAGTATTCGAAAGCACGCGGTCTGTATGGTCGCACGCTCGGTTTGATTGGGGTTGGAAAGATTGGTCAGGAAATGATCCCGCGCGCGCGTGCGTTTGGGATGCCGGTGGTGGCGTGGAGCCGGAGTTTGACTCCCGAGCGCGCCGCGTTGCTCGGCGTTGAATTGAAAGAGTCGCCGAAAGCGGTTGCGAATGCGTCGGACGTTGTCAGTGTTCACCTCGCCCTCAATCCGGAAACCAAACACCTGCTGAGCACCGAATTCTTTAACGCAATGCAGGAAGGCGCTTACTTCATCAACACGGCGCGTGGCGAAGTTGTCGATCAACAAGCCCTCGCTGCGGCGATGCGAAATCATGGCATTCGTGCCGGACTTGATGTGTATGCAGTTGAACCAACGAGTAGCGCCGGGGAGTTTCAGGATGAGATCGTGAAGGAAGACGGACTTTACGGCACGCATCACATCGGCGCTTCAACCGATCAGGCGCAGGAAGCGATTGCGGCTGAGACTGTGCGCATCGTGAAGGAGTTCAAAGAAACAGGTAAAGTGCCGAACGTCGTCAATCTTGCGCGACAAACGCCGGCCACGCATCGTCTCGTGATTCGTCATCTCGATCGACCGGGAGTGCTGGCAGGTGTGCTCGATGCGATTAAAGCGGAGCAAATCAATGTTCAGGAGATGGAGAATATTGTTTTCGAAGGCGCGGCGGCGGCCGTCGCCCGCATCAACCTGGACAACGCGCCGACGAAGGAATGCCTCAACAAACTTCAAACGGGCAACGCAGACATCATCGAGCTCGATTTGCTTGAGTTGAAAGCCGCGGATTTACGCGGATAAACGCGGATTGATGAATACAACCCTCATTACCGGAGCATCCTCAGGAATTGGAGCGGCATTCGCCAGAAAACTCGCCGCTCGCGGCAGAAACGTTTTGCTCGTCGCGCGCTCCGAAGACAAGCTCATCGCCTTGTGCAACGAGCTCGGACGGGTGACGAGCATTCGCGCGCAGTACATTGCACTCGATCTGCAACAACCTGACGCCGCAGCGCAGCTCTTTGAAGAAACGAAAAAACGTGAGCTCGTGATCGACATGCTCATCAACAACGCCGGCTTCGGGTCGATGGGCGATTTTGCGAAACTCGATCTCAAGCGCGAGCTCGACATAATTCAACTCAACATCCGAGCCCTCGTCGATCTCACTTATCGTTTTTTGCAACCCATGCGCGCACGCAAGAGCGGCACGATCATAAACGTCGCTTCAACGGCAGGTTTTCAGGCAGTGCCTTACATGGCCACTTACGCCGCGTCGAAGGCTTTTGTGCTTTCGTTTTCTGAAGCACTCTGGGATGAGAATCGCGCCCACGGAGTTCACGTGATGGCGCTTTGTCCCGGCGTCACGGAGACGAACTTCTTCGAAGCGGCGGGGATCGATCGTCCGCCGATGCGCACGATCCAAACGCCGGAAGAAGTGGTGGAAACGGCGTTGCGCGCACTCAACCGGCACAAGAGCACGGTGATTTCCGGATGGAGCAACTTGATTACGGTTGAAGCGGAACGCATCTTTCCGAGATCGTTTGTCACGAAGGTCGCTGGAAAAGCTTTGCGCTCACGGTTTGAAGAATAGGTCCCATAGGACCAACATCACCTAAACGTCTTAGGGTGGAGAAATCATGACGGAACGAATTTTTAACTTCAGCGCCGGTCCCGCGGTTTTGCCGGTGCCCGTTTTGGAAGAAGCCCAACGCGATATGCTCAGTCTTCCCGGCGTTGGCATGTCGGTGATGGAGATCAGTCACCGCTCGAAGACGTTTGACGAGATCATCGGCCGCGCCGAAGCGGGCCTGCGCGAACTGATGAAAATTCCCAGCAACTATCACGTTCTTTTTCTTCAGGGCGGGGCGAGTTTGCAGTTCTCGATGGTGCCGATGAATTTCCTGCCCGTCGACGGGAGCGCTGATTACATCCTAACCGGAAGCTGGGGTAAGAAAGCGCTCAAGGAAGCGAAGAAAGTTGGCGCCGTTAACGTTGCGGCGACGATGGCCGATGGCGGATTCACGCGCGTGCCCTCCCGCGAAGAAATGAGTTTGAGTCCGCACGCGGCTTACGTCCACATGACGAGCAACGAAACGATCGAGGGTGTGCAGTGGAAACGCGAACCCGTCGTAGGTGATGTGCCGCTCGTTGCGGACACTTCGTCTGACATTCTTTCGCGCGAGATCGACGTGAGTAAATACGGAATGATCTACGCCGGCGCGCAGAAGAACATGGGACCAAGCGGTCTCGTCGTCGTCATCCTTCGTGAAGATCTTTTACAACGCATTCCCGAGAACCTCGCGACGATGCTCGACTATCGCGTTCACGTTGAAAACAAGTCTCTTTACAACACGCCGAACACGTGGGGCATTTACATACTTAGTCTCGTCTGTAAATGGTTGCAGGACAAAGGCGGCCTCGCCGGGATGGAACGCGAGAACGAAGAGAAGGCGCGGCTCGTTTACGAAGCGATTGACGCCACCGATTTCTATCGCGGTCATGCAGATATTGATTGTCGTTCGACGATGAACGTGACGTTTCGTTTGCCCGCTGAAGAACTTGAAAAGAAGTTTGTGGCCGAGGCCACTGCTCAGGGACTTGACGGATTGAAAGGGCATCGCTCGGTCGGCGGCATTCGCGCGTCGATCTACAACGCGTTTCCGCGTGCGGGAGTTGAAGCGCTCGTGTCGTTCATGAAGGATTTTGAACGGCGCAATGGGTAATCCACAGATTACACAGATTGGACCAGAACATGCCGGCACTCGTCTTGACATTTATTTAGCGTCACAGTTTGAAGGTTGGAGTCGGGCGCGCCTGCAACGACTGATTGAAAATGAAGACGTCCTCGTAAACGGCAAGATCTCGAAGCCCTCTTACAAACTTCGCGAACATGACGAGATTGAAGTTGAACTGATCGCGCCACCGGCAGATTTCTTTACGCCGGAAAATATTCCGCTCGAGATCGTTTACGAAGATGATGTGCTGTTGGTCGTAAATAAACCGGCCGGTCTCGTAGTCCATCCTGCGGCCGGCGCCCCGTCAGGCACACTCGCCAACGCGCTGGCTTATCACTTTCAACAACTACCCGGCAGTGATGTTCGGCCTGGAATCGTGCATCGCCTGGATCGCGATACGTCGGGACTTCTCGTTGTCGCGAAAACCGAAGCGGCACTCGAAAATCTTGCGGATCAGTTTCGCGATCGAACTGTATTTAAGTCGTATATCGCATTGGTCCATGGACGGATGGCTGCAAACTCAGGGAAGATCGATCAACCGCTGGCGCGAGACCCGTCAAATCGTACGCGCATGGCAGTCGTACGCGGCGGGCGTAACGCGTTGACGCTGTATCGCGTGCGCCGCTCGTTTGAGCGATTCACGTTATTGGATGTTGAATTGAAAACGGGCCGGACACATCAGATTCGCGTTCATCTCGCGTGGCTGAAGCATCCGGTGGTTGGAGACGAGACTTATGGTGGCGGGCGTGACAATACGATCCAGGATCCACAACTGCGCGCGCGTGTTCGCAATCTCAAGCGACAATTTCTGCACGCTGAGAAGCTCGGCTTCAACCACCCCGCCACAAAGGAATTTATGAAGTTCGAATCCCCCTTGCCCGCAGAGTTGTCCGACTTTTTAGGACACGGATTACACAGATAAAAATCCGGATTTATCTGTGTCATCTGTGTTACTGCTTTCCCTTAGGGTATGGGTTCGAAGCGTTTGATGAGTGTCTTGAAGCGTTCATCATTGCGCAGCCCGTCAAAGATCGGATCGATGCGGATCAGCACGAGACCCGGATGACGCGCCTCGAAGGCCTTATTCAAATAGTCGATCGCCTTATCATTATCCTTCAGCCCCGCATACACGATCGCGAAGTACAGCGGCGAAACATAGCGCCGCTTCGATAACGCCTCGATCTGATTGAGAATCGCCTGCGCCTCCGCCCGCCTCCCTCCGATCCCATACACAAAACCCAGCGATGCCGACGCTTCACACTCAGCCTCAACCACTTGATCCGGTATTGGACCAGTCGCCGGCGCCTTGATCAGTCTGCGCAACTCCGCAATCGCTTCCTGGTTCATCCCTTTCTGCACGTACGCCAGCGCCAGGTAATGACGCGCGACCCAGAAATCCGGATCACTCTGCAACGTCACTTTGTACTTCGCAATCGCATCGTCGTAGTTGTGCTCGTAGTACGAATAAAGACCACTGTTGGCGCTGATGATCGGCGAGAGGGGATCGAGATTGTGCGCCTCTTCAATCTCCGCCTTTGCGAGACTGAACTTACCCATCTGCATCAAGTACGACGCATACCACTGATGCGCTGTCGGATACTTCGGATTCAACTTGAGCGCCTGCTGAAAATCGTTTTGCGCGCCAAGCCAGTCCCAGTCGTAAGCGAGTCGCACAAACGCGCGCGACGTGTAGGCTTCGGCCAGCGTCGGGTCGGCATCGACAGCTTTCTGCGCCGCCGCTTTTGCTTTCGGCATCTCATCGACGGGCCGCACGACGCCGATGTCGCAAAGCAGCGCGTACGAGTCGGCAAGCCCGGAAAACGCGAGCGCGAAAGTCGGATCTTTTTCTTCAGCGCGTTTGAAGTAGTCAATGCCGTTGCGGAATCCTTCTTCGTTGCGCCGGTTCCAGAAGTAACGTCCCTTTAAATAGAGTTGATACGCTTCCGCATCATGCGTGTAACGTTTCGCCAGCTTCTCTTCATCCTCGCCTGTGAGTCGCAGTCGCAAATTCTGCGAGATCTTTTTCGATACTTCTTCCTGCACGGAAAAAATATCGGCGAGACTGCTGTTGTACTCATCGCCCCAGAGCTGCGATCCGTCTGCGACTTTGATCAGTTCTGTTTTGATGACGAAACGATCCTCGCGTTTTACCAAACGCCCAATTAGCACCGCACCAACATTCAGGTTGCGACCCGCTTCGACGGGATCGACATTCGAACCTTTAAAACGGAACGCGGCGTTGCGCGACATGACCTTCAGGTTCGGCAGTTGCGAAAGACTGTTGATGATGCTTTCCGTGAGTCCGTCAGAGAGATACTCGACGTTTGGATCTTGACTGTCATTCACAAACGGCAAGACGGCGACTGAGTTTATCGCCGGTCTCGATGATGCAAACAGAACCACAGCCACGACCAGCAGCAACGCTCCGAGCGCGCCCGCAACACCATACACCAGCCATCGCTTGCGACTTGGCGGCGGAGCAGTGACACCGGAAGTGGTTGCGCTTCCCGACACGGTCTCAGCTCGCGAACTCGCGACAGTCGGCACAGACGTCACCATGTCAGTTTGTGTTTCGCGTGCCTCGTGCCGCGCTAGTTCCCCAGTGTCAGACGTATGCAGCTCGTCGCGGAGCTGTTCGAGATCGAGTTTAAGATCTGTGATCGTTTGATAGCGTTTGAGTCGATCCTTCGCCAGCGCCTTCGAAATGATTCGTTCGAACTGCCGCGGCACCTCCGGAACGTAATGGACCAACGGCATCGGATCGTTATCGATGATCGACACACGCGTGTGGCTGTCGGTCTTCCCTTTGAACGGCGGGTGTCCGGCCACCATTTCATAAAGCACAACTCCGAGACTAAAGACATCCGACCGCTCGTCGATGCTTTCACCCAGCGCCTGTTCGGGCGACATGTAGCCGCTCGTGCCCATGATCGTGCCGGGACTAGTCTCAGTGATCGGAATCGTCACGGCTTCGGGA
>DATEWS010000281.1:0-2618 GCA_035257785.1 Pyrinomonadaceae bacterium | reverse complement strand
TCCTGTCCAAACACCATTTCGCGAAGTACAAAGTAACGAATCGCGTCGATGGAGAAGTGCTTGTGCAACACGTCGAGTTCGATCACGTTGCCTAGTGTTTTCGACATCTTACGCCCAGCGGGATCGACCCACATTCCATGCGCCACAATCGCACGCGGTAATTCAACTCCAGCGGCGAGCAAGAATGCCGGCCAGTAAACAGCGTGAAAGCGCAGGATGTCTTTGCCCACCAAATGCAGCGCCGGCCAATACTTCTCAAACCCGACTTTCTGCTGGCGCTCTTCGTTTCCAAAACCGATCGCAGTGATGTAGTTGATCAACGCGTCGAACCAAACGTACATCGTGTGTGCCGGATCATCAGGAACCGGAACACCCCAACTCACGGACGTCTTCAAACGACTAACTGAAAGATCCTGTAGACCACCGCGTACGAAGCTGATCACTTCGTTCCGTCGTGACTCCGGTCTGACGAAATCGGGCCGGCTCTCGTACACAGACAACAACGCTTCGTCGTAGTCTGACAAACGGAAGAAGTAACTTTCTTCCGAAACGCGATCGAGTGGCGTGTCATGAATGAGACAGGTCGGAGGGTCGCCTTTATGGTACTCGTCTTCGGTCTTGTATTCGGCACACGCGGCGCAGAACCAGCCTTCATAATGGCCTTTGTAGATTGCATCGTTGCCGCGCGGTGTCTTGGCTTTGGCGATTCGTCGCCAGAGTTCGCTTACGCCCTGGTAATGAAAGGGCTCAGTGGTGCGCATGAAGATGTCGTAGCCGCCGTGTGCGGTGTCGAGACCAAATTGGCTCGTCATCTTCTTGTAGTAACTGACGACGTAATCCGCCTGCTCCTTCGGCGTGCGGCCGGCCTTCTGCGCGGCGCGTTCGATGTTGATGCCGTGTTCGTCAGTGCCCGTTAAGAAATAGGTTTCGATGCCGCGCTGTCGCTTCGCGCGCGCGATCGTGTCGGCCACGATCATCGTGTAGAGATGGCCGAGGTGCGGAAGACTGTTGGCGTAGTAGATTGGTGTTGTTACGTAAAAAGTGTTCATTGGTCAAAAAGGAAGATTCTCACGCAACGGCGCAGCGGCGCAACGACAAATCGGCTTTCGTTGCGCCGCTGCGCCGTGGCGTGAGAAAGCTCTTACGGTTTCTTCGCGAATTCGTCTCCGGGATTAAACTTCGGTTTCTTCGCCATGTCGGAAATCCGGCGCCCGATCGCGAGCGCGATCTCGGCTTCCTGGATCATGCCCCGGTAATCCCACGAGTCGCTCATCTCGTCCGAAGGTTGATGGTAGTGCGCCGTGTTGTATGCCTTGAACTGTTCCTCGCCCCATTCTTTCGAATGGCCCACGTAATCATTCCCCTCTTTCAAACTGATCGACGGCACACCCGCCTTCGCAAACGGAAAATGATCCGAACGGAAGAACGAACCCTGCTCCGGCCGCGCATCCGGCGAAACACGCAAACCCATCTCCTGCGCGACTGCTTCAACCACTCCCTTTAACGTCGACCGCTCCGCTCCCAACGGAATGAAATCCTGTGTTGGACCAAGCACGTTCATCGAATCAAGATTGATGTTTGCTGCAGTCTGCTCGAGCGGCACGACCGAATGCTTCGCATACCACTCCGCACCCAGCAGTCCCTGCTCCTCCGCCGTTGGAAACAGAAACAGGCTCGATCGCTTGGGACGTTGCGCGAGGGGCATGTGCGCGATGGTCTCCGCAATCGCCAGCACGACGGCGACACCGGAAGCATTATCGAGCGCGCCGTTGTAGATCGTGTCGCCATTCTTGTCTGGCGCGCCGATACCCAGATGGTCCCAGTGCGCTCAATAGACCACATACTGATTGCGCAACTTCGGATCGCTTCCTTCAATCACACCGACCACATTCGGCGCAGCCACGCGTTTCACCTCGCTCTTTAGATTCAACTTCCCCTTCAACCCGAGTTTGACCGACTGAAAATCTCTGGTCGCAGCTTTGGTTCGCAGCGCGTCGAGATCCTGGCCGGCAAGTTTCATCATGCGACGCGCGGCCTCGTCAGTAAAAGAAAGTGCGATCAGGATCAGTGGCCAGAACGCCAAGAGCCTGGAGTTGAGCGGCGATGTATTTCGCAGCGAGCTCGCCACCGCGCGCGCCCGTGCCACGACCTTCGAGCTTGTCGTCGGCGAGAAAACTGATGTGACGCTTAAGTGTCGCTTCGTTAATTACTGACGACGCCGCCGCCTGTCGTTGCTGCGAAACAGCGCAGCCAACCAGGGGCACAGTGATAGCGAAGGCGAGAATGATGCGAAACATATAAAAACAAGACCAGCCGCAAAAAGGCGCCTAAGGCACAAAATTCTTCTTGAGCTTCTTGTGCGTTTTTGTGGCTAAATCCACTCAATCCTTTCCTTTTATGAGCGCCATCGCTTCGGCGCGTGTGCGCGGGTCGGAACGGAAGCCGCCGAGCACTGCCGACGTCACCGTCTTCGCATCGGCCTTTCTCACTCCGCGCAACGTCATGCACGTGTGTTCAGCTTCGATGACGACCATCACACCGAGTGGCTTGAGACCTTCGAACAACGTGTTGGCGATGTCGGTCGTCAACCTCTCCTGAAGTTGTAGACGACGCGAGAA
>DATEWS010000280.1:0-2069 GCA_035257785.1 Pyrinomonadaceae bacterium | reverse complement strand
TCGGCGCCGGATTGAAGGGCGGCAGTCCCGAGCATCCGCAGTTCGTCAGCCAGTTTCGTTTCAATCACCACGACCTCTATGGCGACGGCTGGCTCGCGGGAACACATTCGGCATTTCGCTATAAGAACTATGTCTTTATTGGCGACGAGGTCTTCCCCTCCTTCTTCCAGATACAGTCGAAAAAACGTGTTCCGGTGCGCGGCATCGTTCACGTTATCGACGTTTCGGATATCAACAATCCACGTAAGGTGGCGGAGTATCCGGTGCCCGAAGGCGGTGCGCACAACATGTGGGTCGAGGATGATGTGATGTACATCGGCTACTACAGCGGTGGCGGGCGCATCGTCGATGTCTCCGGTGAGCTGCGTGGCGATCTTTATCAACAGGGTCGCGAGATTGCGCGCGTCTGGACCGGCGATCCCGAAGGCTTCCGTGCAAACCTGCCGTTCACCTGGGGCGCGCAACCGCACAAGGGTTTGATCTACTTTAACGACATCAACTCGGGGCTGTGGATCATGAAGCTCGGCGAAAAGATCGAGAAGGGCTCAACAACCTCACCCGGACAGTAAGCGCCGAAGGCGCGGAATATAATAGCCGGGCAAGCGCGAAGCGCGTCGCCCCTGGTTAAATACAAAAAGGCGCCGAAGGCCTGAAAGGCCGAAATAACCCCCACGGTATTTCGCCCTTTTCAGGGCTGCGGCGCTTCTTTTAATTATGTTACCAGGGGCGACGCGCTTCGCGCTTGCCTCTGGCTACCACACTGCGCGCCTTCGGCGCTCATACATTCACTTATAAAAATCAATCCCTGCGGCGCCCGAGGCGACATCGAGCGTCGCTACAGTCTTCAACGCTGCGAGATCGATTACTTCAACAGTTCCCGGTTCGGAACCGACACCCTCCACGGTTATGAATGCGTAACGATCATCAGGCGTGACGACTACGCCGTGTAGCACTTTGCGCTTCGTCGGTACTCGCGCCAGTTCCTTTCCAGTCTTCAAATCGTAAATCGAAACTGACTGGTCGCGTTTGTTTGTCGCGATCAAACGCTGGCCATCGTGGGTGATGTCGAGGTTGTAGACGCCAGCACGCGCGGGGATGCGACGGACGAGTTGCCACGTGTTCGCGTTAACTTCAACGATCTCACTCGACGCGTTACACGCCACAAAAACCGAGGCGCCATCGGGCGAAGGTTCCGCCCAGGTCGGTGAGCACGAAACATCGCCCGGCTTTGGTGCTTCAGAACCATGACCAGCGTGCATCGAGTGCATTGACATGCTCGTCACTTCTTTCTTCGGTGGTCCATCCATGCCCTGCTCTTTGCCTTTGGTGACGATAAAATGGCGTGCGGCTTTTAAGGTACGCGTGTCAATCTCGACGAGCATGTCGTCCATCATGCACGCGGAATACTGCTTCGTTCCCTGCGCATTCAAACGCGAACCATGCGGCATGGTACACGTTTGAATACGCGCGATCTCCGTCATCGTTTGTGTGGAAACGACGGAGACTGACGACGGCACCATGTCGCCGTGCAGGTTGAAATTCACGACGAAGACAAAGTTACCGTCGGGCGTGATGTCCATCGTGGCAGGAAAATAACCGAGCGTCGCCTTGCCGAGCACCGCATCATTCTTCGTTGAATACTTCCAAACCGTTCCGAACGGCCGCCCGTGTGCGATCGACACGAAATAGAATTGCCGATCCGGCGAGACGACGATCCCGTGTGGTCCATCGATGTCGACCGGCATGTCACCGGTATCGATTTCGTGATCGACCCGAATTCCCTCCGGCCCAAAACGGACGAGCGAAATTTTATCCGCCGCCTCGGACAGGACATAAACCAGATACTCCTTATCCGGCTTCGCCTGTGCTCGCAGTGATGCGGGATATAAGAAAAGGAGGAGCAGTATGGAGAATAGGACCCTCATCGCCGACAGAGTCTACCAACAAAGAGAAGCGCAAGTAAGTGGAACAACGAAAGATAAAGTAGAACAAGTCAGGAAGAGGGGCTTGCCCCGCTGCTGCGCATTTCTCAAACAGCGGGGGCAAGCCCCTCTTCCTGACTTGTTCTA
>DATEWS010000279.1:0-6625 GCA_035257785.1 Pyrinomonadaceae bacterium | reverse complement strand
CCCCCAGCCATACCTTGCCAAACTCGTTGTAAGCGACGGCTCCATCTGCACAGGTCCATAAACGAATGCCTGGGCCAATGCCCACCAGAGCATGCGCGTTGTAGCCGTGCAACTGATAAAGCCTGAGCAGATCGATTCTCGGATCGGGGAGGGTCAGGCTGTGAGCGTGACGCATGTACAGCCGCAAGTAGCGCCCGGCCACTCCGACTCCACCACCAGCAACAATCAACCACGGATGTTGACTGAAGAAATGTAGCATCTGCGTAACAACGAGGAAGGATCAAGACGAGTAATAAGGGAAATGTGAGGCGAAGTCAAACCAATCGGTTTGACAGGTATCTTGTCGATCCTGAACAATCCTGCCACTCATGAAACGAGTTTTACTTGTGGCCGTGGTTCTTGTTTGCGGGGTGCTGGGCCAAGCCGCGCCGCAAGCGAAGACCAAACAGACGATTTTTATCTTTCACAGCGACGAGTTCTGGCTCAATCTTCATCACTTCCTATACGTGCTCGGTCGCAACGAGAACAAAACACGAGACTCATCGCGTAGCGCGGTCGTGAATGCGCCGAGGGACCAGGAGCAGGGGCTCGCGAAACTCAGTCCAGCGGAACAAGCGACCTGGCGCGCGGCAGTGTCTTTTTATGCGAACGACCTCAGCAAGAAAGACGCAGTGTTTGATGAACCACTGCCGGCGATTACGAACGCGCTCGCGCAGGCCGGCGACGCGAAGTCACTCAGGTCGGCCAAGCTTGATGCGGGAGTTGCGTCACTTCTCGAACGCGCAGCGCCGATCTATCGCAAGTCATGGTGGCCTGCTCATCACAAGGCGAACGTTGAATGGCAACACGCGATTCAGAAGTTAGTGGACCAGCACGGTGACGCGATATTGACTTTCATCACGAAGGCTTACCAGATGAACTGGAATCCGGCGGGGTTTCACGTCCATCTCTCGGGTTACACAAACTGGGCCGGCGCGTACTCGACAACCGGCGAACTGCTCGTGTTATCGAGTCTCGCCGAAGACATCAAGGACATTTACGGACTCGAGACGATCTTTCACGAAGGCATGCATCAATGGGACAAACAAGTCTTTGAGGCACTGCGCGAGCAAGCTCGCAAACAAAGCAAACTCGTGCCGAATGGTTTGTCACACGCGATGATCTTCTTCACGGCTGGTGAAGCAGTACGGCATGTGTATCCGGATCACGTTCCGTACGCGGTAAAAGCCGGCGTCTGGCAAAGAGGCATTGCGCAATTCAAAACACCGCTCGAAGAAATCTGGAAACCCTATCTCGACGGCCGCGGTACCCGCGACGACGCCCTCGCCGAGTTAGTGAAACGCACCGGCACGGATAAAGGTTTGTGAGAGTTGGAGCGCCGTTGTCGCTGTATTAGCGCAAACCTTCAGGAGACCAATCAACCGATGAAACAGATCGCTCGCGCCTGCTTGATTCTTTTGTGCCTCGCAAGCTTTATTATTTCGTCAACAGCCAAACCGTCCGATCCGAATAAAACCACGAGTCCACCACCGGCCGTAGATTTCAGCGAACTCGACAAACTCGTGCCCGAAGAGCTCAAGGAGAAGAACACGCCGGGTGCTGTGATTACGGTGATCAGCGGCGATCAGGTCGTTTATCAAAAGGCGTTTGGTGTCGCGAGTGTGGAGACGAACGCGGTGATGCAGCCGGAGATGCTTTTTCGACTCGGATCGACGACGAAGATGTTCACTGCCGCCGCACTCCTCACACTCGCCGAACAAAACAAGATCAAGATGAATGAGCCAATCGGCAATCGAGTCAAAGGTCTAAACGGACGCGTGGGCCAGGTCACACCACATCACCTGTTGAGCAACTCCGCGGGCGTCAGAGATTTTGCCGCGCCGGTGATCTCGAGTGACGACCCCGCGCTCGGCAACATGGTGCACTCGTGGAAAGACGACGTCTTCTTCGCCGATCAAGGTGAGATCTATTCCTACTCGAGCCCCGGCTTCTGGCTGTCAGGGTTTGTAGTCGAAGAGTTGTACGGCAAACCTTACGCGGACGCGATGACTGAACTGGTGTTCAAGCCCGTAGGGATGGAACGCACCACGCTCCGGCCGTTCATGGCGATCACTTACCCATTTGCCATCGGTCACGCGGTCGAGAACGGCAAGCCGACAATACTGCGGCCACTGTTCAATAACGTCGCGATGTGGCCGGCGGGCTCGATCTGGTCCAACTCGAAAGATCTGTCGCGCTGGGTAATCGCGTTGATGAACGACGGGAAAGTTGACGGCAAGCAGGTTCTTTCATCGTCACTGATCCACCAGATGGTCCAACATCACGTGCCCGTTCCAGGCGAGACTGATTCCTATTACGGCTATGGCCTGACGATCTTCAAGTACAAGGATTACGAGTTTGTCTTGCACGGGGGATTCAGTCGTGGCTACGGATCGATGATCCAGATGGTGCCGTCGCGCAAGTTCGCGGTGATCGTGTTGACGAACAAGAGCGGCGAGACGATGCGCAAGACTTTGAACAAAGCGACTCAACTCGCGCTCGGGCTGAAAGACGACGCGCCCGAGAAGCCGGCGACCATTCCACCGCCGACAGTGTCGGAGATCAACGAGTACGTCGGCGTTTACTCGCACGCGCCGAACACGTGGGACGTGTCAGTGAAAGACGGCAAGCTACACATGAACTTTGACGGCAAGGATTCGGTGATGACAAAGACCGGCGAGAAGAAGTTTTCATTCGGAGAGCAGAATGAAAACGAAGTCGTCTTCGTCCCCGGAAAGAGTGGCAAGATCGAGTTTCTCTTCTTCGAGTTGTACGGCGCGAAGAAGATGAATTAGTTCAACTGTTTTCTGCGGCCCTCTGCCGGCTCTGCGTTCAAAGGCCCTTCTCAACGCAGGGCCGCAGAGGGCCGCAGAGGTAGCTAACGACGCAAATGAGTGATATAAAGCGGGGCACACACAAGGAGGACAGAGAGATGCTGGGTTTCATTTGGTGGTTAATCATTGGGTTAATCGCGGGTGCACTCGCGCGTCTGGTCATGCCCGGAAGAGATCCGATGGGCATCATCGCCACGATACTGCTGGGCATCGTCGGGTCAATTCTCGGCGGTCTGGTAGCTATGGCCATCTGGCGAAACAACGCCAACGGATTTCAACCCGCGGGTCTGCTGCTTTCGATATTGGGCGCGATTATCGTCCTTTGGATTTGGCGGATGATTAAGAGCCGCAATGCCGTCTAAGCAGAACACTTAGTGCCGGAACTGCCGGACATTGTTGTTTATATCGAGGCTCTCGAGAAACGAATTCAAGCCAGTGTTCTCGAACGTGTGCGCGTCGCAAGTCCTTTTCTGCTGCGCACGGCTGTGCCGCCTCTGTCCAGTGTCGAAGGCAAAAAGATTGTCGAGTTGCGCAGGCTTGGCAAAAGGATCTGCTTCGGGCTCGAAGGAGATCTGTGGCTCGTCCTGCACCTGATGATTGCCGGCAGGTTGCACTGGTATAACGAGCGCGGCAAGGCTGCCAAAGGTCGAAGTGTGGCTGTGTTTGAGTTCAGCACCGGCAGTCTTACGTTGACTGAAGCGGGCACTCAGAAACGTGCGTCGCTGCACGTGGTCCAGGGTGAAGCTGGACTCGAGAATTTGAATCCCGGCGGTCTCGAAGTATTTGACGCGACCGCGGCACAGTTTGCGCGAGCGATCCGCGCGACGAATCACACACTCAAACGCGCCCTCACCGATCCGCGAATCCTCAGTGGGATCGGCAATGCCTATTCAGACGAGATTCTGTTCGACGCTCGTCTATCTCCGTTTACGCTCACACAAAAACTCAGCGACGAAGAAGTCGATCGACTCTTCGAGGCGATCAGGCGAACGTTGACTGAGTGGGTTGAACGTTTGCGCACGGAAGCGGTGAAGAGCTTTCCCGAGAAGGTGACGGCGTTCCGGCCCGATATGGCGACACATGGTAAATACGGCGAGCCGTGTCCGCGTTGCGGGAGTAAGATTCAGCGGATTCGTTACGGATCGAACGAGACGAATTACTGTCCGACGTGTCAGACCGGCGGACGACTACTCGCCGACCGCGCCCTCTCGCGTTTATTGAAAGATGACTGGCCCCGGACGCCCGAAGAGTTAGAGAACCTTACGAAAGGCTGAGCAGGGGCACTTGGCAGGAGCAGGAATTCAGTTTCCTGCTCCTGCTGCCCGCTCCTGCTCCGGACCCTGCTCCGGCTTAAACAACTCGTCGCTACCGACATCGAAAACTCTATTTAGCCGCGCGCGATAGTTCTCAAACGCGATCTGTCCACCCAGTTGCAACAACTGCACCTCGGAAAACTTTTCACGCAATCTCGCATACAACTCGTCGGAAATGTTCGACGGCGTGTTCGCCATCTGATCTGCCAGTTCAATCACGAGCTTCTCAAGATCCGAGAACACGGACAGGTCATTCTTCACGACAGCCAGCAACTTCTCATCACTCAAACCCGCTTTTCTGCCAACGGCAGAATTGATGTCAACTCAGAACGGACACCCAACGCGCGACGCCGTGGGCACCTTCGCCAGTTGAATAAACCTCAACGACACTTTCCGCTTGCGTCCGAGTCCCGCCTCCATCGCGATGCCGCCCCAAACCATTCCCGGTAATCGCATCTGTTGCTTGACCGGCGTCAAATCCTTGCCAAACATCTTGCGCATGGTCGTGTAGAACCAACGCAGGTGCCACGGCGCCTGACTCTTCTCTAACCCTGAAATCCTGTTCATCGACTAATCTTCCGCTCAACGTTTTCAAGATGCCGGGTAGTTTGATCGGTAACACTGCTCATGTTTGTTGGAATGAATTCACTCGTGTCCGCAGCACGCAACCCGCGAGGAGTTGGACCAGCATCTTCGAGCGCGTCAGTTCCCTTCCGTCCACGTTCCATAACCTCGACCATCTTCTTGCTGACGACCACGCCATTGATGATCAGCGCCAGCCCAACCATAAAAGGAATGATTCCCGCAACCCAAATACGCAGAAGTATCGCCGCGTCTTGCGGGGTTGCGTTCGCTGCAATCCCCAGCATAAGGAAGTAGAGGAAGACGGAAATGCCCAGACCGACACAACTACAAATCACGCCCGCCTTAATCTCGTTGTAACGCTTCACTTCAGGCGTGATGGCGAGCTGGCGTTCCATTTCCCGCTTGCGTATTTCAGCGGCCTGGCCCGACATGAACATCTCGGCCACCCACGTATTTCCCCAGTCAAACTTCTTTCCTTCGGGCATCTCGAGCGCTTCGCGCACGGCTTGTAAATTAGCGCCACAAGACGTGCAGAATTTGATCTCGTCACTCTGGTTTGAGGCACAACGCGGACACAGCATAAGCAGCTCCTGTTCTGGAATCGTTATGGATACGACAATTCTACGATTCGGGTTCTAATTAGGGAATTGATTAAGTACAATTGCACGTCCCTTCAAAATGAAGCCCCTGCCGGTCAAAACAATTGCTCATTACCGCATCGTCGAACCAATCGGCGCCGGTGGCATGGGCGCGGTCTATAAAGCTTACGATAATAAACTCCAGCGCGTCGTCGCACTCAAGCTGCTGCCTCCGGAATACGTCTCACAAGAGGATCGTCGCCGCCGCTTTTTTCAGGAAGCACGTGCTGCTTCGGCATTGAACCATCCACACATCCTCACGATCTACGAAGTCGGCGAAGACGATGGACGGCCGTACATCGCGATGGAGTACGTTGAAGGCGACACCATTCGCCAGAAGATCACAAAGAATGGATTGCAACTGCGAGACACGCTCGATATCGCGATTCAAATCGCCTCGGGCCTCGCGCGCGCGCACGAGCTCGGCATCATTCATCGCGATCTGAAACCCGAGAACCTGATGCTTAGTCGCGATGGTTACGCGAAGATTCTCGACTTCGGACTCGCAAAACTGGTCGCCGAAAGAGAACGGGCGCTGGTCGCCGACAGCGAACAGAAAACGTTGATTCGCGGCGTGCAAACTCAGTCGGGCACGTTGATGGGTACGGTGAACTACATGGCGCCCGAACAGTTGTTGGGCCAACGTGTCGATCGTCGCTGCGACGTCTTTTCATTTGGCGTCGTGCTTTGCGAAATGCTGACGGGCGCGGCGCCGTTTGTACACGACAATCGGATCGACACGATGCACGCGATTCTTCATCGCGATCCGCGTTTTCACACTGAAGGACAAATCGAGCTGCCGTTTGATTTGCAGCGCATTCTGTCCCGCGCGCTCGCGAAGACGCCGAAAGAACGTTATCAAACCATCAACGAACTCGCCGACGAGCTCAAAACGATCAAACGCGATTTGGAGTTGGGTAAGACGCTGCCTGTTACACCTCAGCCGCGAACGAAGTTGGTGCTGAAGCGCACCGGCGACGGATCGCGTGTGATCGATTACGAGAAGGAACTCAACGAAGCACAGTTCAAGGCGGTTACGACAACGGATGGTCCTTTATTGATCGTCGCCGGCGCGGGCACTGGAAAGACGCGCACGCTCGTTTATCGCGTAGCGCGGCTCGTCGAAGCCGGCGTAAAGCCGGAGTCGATCCTGTTGCTGACGTTCACGCGTCGTGCGGCAGCGAGCATGCTCACGCGTGCGGCGGCGCTCGCCGAT
>DATEWS010000278.1:0-5802 GCA_035257785.1 Pyrinomonadaceae bacterium | reverse complement strand
ATTCCCGAAATCCGCGCGCTCATCGAAGTATCAGCCACAAAAAGGCACACAACGCACCAAATGGAGATACCCGCTTGATCGTTTTTATTTTGTGCGTTGTGTGCCTTTTTGTGGCTGAACATTTTTGAATTCCTCATCCATTCGACATTTATAAAAATCACAGGATACTGGAGAAGCACTGAAGGATCCGGAGTTGGTAAGCCTCCGACGTGGAGGCGACTGCTCCAACGCGCCCCATGTTCATCGAGGTTAAATCCGTGCCCGAGCCTCGACGGTCGTTTTTGCAGAGCCGTTGTGTTCGGGTTGGTCTTGTTCTGCTCGCGATTGCGTCAATGATTGGTGTTGGCGCGCTCCTTCGTTCCTACCGTTTCTATTCACAGATCATCGATGCGCGGCTCGCGAGTGGTTATCTGACCAGCAGGCCCGGACTTTACGCAGCTCCCCGCGTGCTGCAAACGGGACAAAAACTGTCGCGCGAGAAACTGGTCGCAGCATTGCGTCGTGCCGGTTATCTGGAGTCGAAAGCGAGTGACGTGTGGAGCGGAAGTTTTACAGTCTCCGATGCGGCAATCGATATCCGACCCGGGCGCGCGACCAAAAAAGATTTCGAGGTTGTGCGGGTGAGTTTTTCAGGGGATCAGATCGTCGAACTGCGCGGCGACGGCATCGCGCTCGATTCATTCACACTCGAACCTGAGATCTTGTCGAACGATCCATCTTCAAAAGGTGGGCAGCGCGAGATTTTGAGTTACGACGAGATTCCGCCGGTGATGGCCCATGCGATTCTCGCAATCGAGGATCGACGTTTCTTTGACCATTCGGGCGTGGATTTCAAAGGCGTCGGTCGCGCGTTGTTGAGAAATACTGTTGATGAGCAGATGGGCCAGGGCGGCTCGACGATCACACAGCAACTCGTCAAGAACACGTATCTTTCGCCCGAGAAGACCGTACGGCGTAAGTATGCAGAGGCGATGCTGGCAGTCGCGCTGGAACGTCGTCTTTCGAAGAACGACATTTTCGCGCTCTACTGCAACGAGATTTACCTGGGCCAACGCGGCGCGGTCGCGGTTCGCGGTGTTCAGGAAGCGGCGAAGATCTACTTTGGCAAGGAACTTAAAGACCTGACCTTGTCAGAAGCGGCGACGCTTGCGGGAATGATTCAAAGCCCGGCGCATTACTCGCCCGTGCGACATCCTGACGAAGCTCGAGCGCGCAGAAATATCGTGCTCGCGGCGATGCAGCAGAATGGTTGGATCACTGCGGAACAAACCGCTACGGCGAGTGCTGAACCGATAGTTGTTTCGGCTGTTGGCGTTGATAACTCACTCGCGCCCTATTTTGTTGACTACGTG
Source organism: Pyrinomonadaceae bacterium (assembly GCA_035257785.1). Classification (GTDB taxonomy): domain Bacteria; phylum Acidobacteriota; class Blastocatellia; order Pyrinomonadales; family Pyrinomonadaceae; genus PSRF01. The sequence continues at coordinate 4,450 of DATEWS010000278.1, read as the reverse complement.
AATCGTCTTGCCGAATCGCAGTTTGAAACGTCAGGCACGACGCAACGAATCTATACGACGATCGATCTCGAGTTGCAGCAGGCAGCCGAAAAGGCTCTGAAGCGACAGTTGGATCAACTGGATGCGCTTTACGCCAATCGCGGTCTGAAACCTCAAGCTGCGCTCGTGGCGCTCGACCCGCACACGGGCGACGTGCTTGCGATGGTTGGTGGACGTAATTACGCGGAGTCGCAACTCAATCGCGCCACTGACGCGTTACGCCAGCCCGGTTCGACTTTCAAACCGTTCGTTTACGCGGCAGCGATCGAAGATGGAATGTCGCCAGTGCAGTTGTTCATGGATGCGCCGCGTGAGTTTGTCTACGATCGCAACCGGACTTACCGCCCGGCGAATTATGGTGGCGGCTATTCAATGGGCGAAGTGACGATGCGCACTGGACTCGTCAAATCTTTGAACGTTGTGACCGTCGATGTTGCATTGCAGACAGGACTCGCGCGCACCGCAAATCTCGCAGCGCGATTCGGTTTGCCGAAGCCCGAGCGTTATCCCGCAATGGCGTTGGGAACGGAGGAAGTGACGCCACTGCAACTCGCCTCAGCTTACGCTGCGTTTGTGAACGACGGCCGGCGCGTGGATGCGAAGGTAATAACGAATGTGGGCGAGCCGCCGGCTGCACATGCGCGCGAGACAGTGATGGACCAGGTTGTCAGCCCAACGACGGCCTACATGATCACAAACATGCTTGCGGCGGTTATCGAGCGTGGCACTGCGCGAAAGGCTCGTGGGGCCGTGCCGGGGACTGCGATCGCAGGCAAGACCGGAACGTCACGCGATGGCTGGTTTGTTGGTTACTCGCCAAATCTCGTGTGTGCAGTGTGGATCGGTTTTGACGACAACAAACAGCTCGGATTGACGGGCGCTGAAGCGGCTTTGCCGGCGTGGGTTGATTTCATGAACGCGGCGATCGGAGTGCGTCCGGATTTAGGTGGCGAGCACTTTGAATGTCCGGAAGGAATCAAGTTTGTCGAGATCGATTCGACGACGGGATTGCGCTCCACGATTGGCTGTCCGTTGCGCGAGTTGATCGCGGTGACGGATCGATTACAGCCGAATATGGAGTGTTACCTGCACGGAAATTTGCCGGTGCAGAGCAGTCCGTTCGCAGAAGAGAGTGAGACGACGACTGAAACGACTGTAGCGAAGAAAGAGACTCCGTCGCCTCCACATCCTGGCGCGACGCGAGTCGATGTCGACTCGAATGGCCGGCGCACGCTTGTCAACGACATGCGTTAACCGCGGATGACACAGAAGAAATCCGGATTTTTCTCCGCGTCATCAGCGTTCCAGTATCACTTGCGCGATCGCGTGCTCGCTCGTGTGTGAGATCGAGAGATGAGTCGCGGTCGCGTGGAAGCTCTTGAAAATGCTCAGCACCTGTCCGGAAAAGATCAGATAAGGCGCACCACTCTCACGCGTCGCAACTTCAACGTCCTGCCAACTAATACCCCCGCGCCATCCCGTTTGCAATGCTTTCAACGTTGCTTCTTTTGCCGCGAAGCGCGCTGCATAATGTTGTGCTGCCACGGCGCCACGCAGGTCGCAGTATTCGCGTTCCGCGCGCGTGAAGACGCGCTCGGCGAATCGCGGCGTGCGCACGAGCACTTCGCGAATTCGTGCAACTTCGATAATGTCTATACCGATGGAAACGATCACGACTGACGATCAACTAAACGAAGCAGGTTTTTACTGGCGCGAGATCGACGGCGTTCGCGCGCTGGTCTGCGCACCACTCGAACAAGACGGTTTTGTTAACGGTTTCTCGACGCGTCTCGGCGGGGTCAGCGCGATGCCTGCGGACGCGCTGAGTCTCGCCGGTTTCAACGACGACGCGGCGGAGAACATTCTGGAGAATCGGCGCCGGTTTCTCAAGCTTTTTCCGGGCGATTGGGACCTTGCTGGTTGCTGGCAAGTTCACGGCGCAGACGTCCGCGTGGTTCACACGAAGGACGAAGCGAAGCCTGCTGAGAACGAACGCGGCGACACCATCTTCTGCGACGTGATCGTTAGTAATGCGAAAGGCGTGCTGGCCGGAGTTAAGACTGCGGACTGCGTTCCGATTCTGTTGGGCGATCCTGTTACTGGTGCGTTTGCGGCAATACACGCTGGATGGCGTGGAACTTTGGCCTCCGCGGTGCTCGCAGGTGTCGAGCGGTTGGCAATGGAGTACGATACGAAGCCCGCAAACCTGCGCGGTGCGATTGGAGCTGCTGCTGGCCCGTGTTGTTATGAGGTTGGCAGTGAAGTGATCGAAGCGTTTACGCAACGATTTCCGTACGGTGAAGAGTTGTTCACGCCAACGCGTGCGGCTCATGCCACCGTGGATCTCCTTCAGGCAAATCGCGCGCAACTCGAATCCGCCGGAGTCGCTCCAGAACGAATTCACATCGCTCCGATTTGCACGATGTGCCGTACGGATCTCTTCTTTTCTTATCGGAAAGAGAAGAGTCTGCACGGAAAAGTTGGACGCTTGATGGCGGTCGTTGGCAGGAAGTGATCACTCCACGTTGAGCCACATCTTCACTTCGCGCGTGACAGGCGGGAAGCACGATTCATCATTGCACGCCTGAAACCTGAGCTTGCCTTTGATCTCACCCGAGCCGCCGGAATAGTTCGCCGGTACAGTCACGTTAAAACGAATCGTCGTTTTGCCTTCGTAAACAGCGACGTTGTTTTTCGAAAACTTCAGCTTACGCGTGAGGGCACGCGGGTACGAAATTGGACCAACGTTCATGCCCGAAGGTGTTTCGACGTCCAGCTTCGTCGCGACGAGAAACTTGTCGAGTGGTTTGCTCGACTGCACGTGCAGTCCGGAAGGGATGTCCATTACGACGCTGGCGCGCACAACGCGGCCTTTCTTCACTTTGTCTGGAGCGACCGAGCCGCTGACGTTTACGTCAGCTGACGATTGCGGCGCCGGTTTTGAAAAGAGCGTCGCCGGCAACAGGAGGACGATGGTCAATGAAAACAAGCGAAGAAGGGTTAAGCGTCTGGTCATTTAAGTATTGGCTCCAACTAAAGTAGCTTCGATGTTAAGTGGTACCTCGCGCGCTGCGAGTTGCCCGCAGGCAGCAAAAATGTCTCGACCTCGCGGTCGTCGCACATAGGTGTGAATGCCTTTCGATTCAAGAATGTTTTTGAAGCGCTCGACAGTTTCGTCTGTTGATGGCCGATAGGGCAGCGGGTCCGCGGGATTGTGCGGAATCAGGTTCACCTTTGCCTTGATGTTGTGGCGGTTGAGCAGGTTCGCCAGTTGGCGCGCCTGCTCGTCTGAATCGTTAACGCCGGCGAGCATCACGTATTCGAAAGTGAGTCGCTCATTCGGTTTTAGCGTCTTCTCGAAAACGCTACAAGCGTTCAGCAACTCTTCGATGGGCCAACGTTTATTGATCGGCATGAGCTCGTTGCGCAGTTCGTCTGTCGGCGCGGCGAGTGAAATTGCGAGATGTGGTCGATCCGAGATTTGCGCCAGTTCAAGAATGCGTGGGACCACGCCTGCAGTCGAAACTGTCACGCGATTCGGAACGATGTACATGCCTTGCGGATCCGCCATAACGCGCAACGCTTTCAATAACTCGTCGAGATTGAGTAGTGGTTCGCCGGCGCCCATCGCAACGAGGTTTGTGCCGCGTGGTGGCTTGACGCCGGCGCCGTACGCATCATTCAACGCGATCTGAATTTGTTCGACGATCTCGCCGGCGCTTAGCGAACGCAACAAGCCGAGTTGTGCCGTCAGGCAGAAGGTGCATTGCAGTGGACAGCCCGATTGCGACGAGAAACAGATCGTGTCGCGACGTTCTTCGGGAATGAAAACTGTTTCGACGGGCAGGCCATCGTGAGTTTTCATAAGATACCGGCGCGTGCCGTCGTCAGAGATATATCGCGACTCGATTTTGAGTGTCGCAGCCCTGGCTACGTCGCTCAGACGGGCGCGTAGATGCTTCGGAAGATCGGTGATTTCGTCGAAGCTCCGCAGGCGACGATGCTGTAGCGCGGCGAAAAGCTGACGGCCGCGATACCCCGGTTCGCCCAGTGTTTCCACGAAATTAACCAGTTCCGGCTGGCTTAGACCGGTTAGCTGAACTGCCTTGTCCATGCTGGTCAAATCTTAACATTTGCACTCACGTATCTCATCTGAGGAACCGGAAATATCCTCGCTCTCGTACTAAGCCTCATGTTCACCCGCAAACGACTACTCGCATTAACCGTGGCGCCGGTGCTCGGATGCGCTGCATTTGTCTATGGCCTGCGGTGGATTGAATTTGCAATGACTTTCCGGCCGTCACGCATGGCTGCGGCCCAGGTAATTCCCGCGCGAGCAGAAAATGTTTGGTTTAACTCGGCTGACAGCACACGTCTAAACGGCTGGTTTTTCGCAAGTCAGACAAAACCT
>DATEWS010000277.1:0-6487 GCA_035257785.1 Pyrinomonadaceae bacterium | reverse complement strand
TCGCCCCAGGATCAGTTACACCAAAAGCGATTGAGGCCTGAAAGGCCGAAATAGTATGACGCCCTTTTCAGGGCTGCGACGCTTTTTATTTTTGTTACCAGGGGCGACGCGCTTCTCGCTTGGCCCTGGCTATTATAGTTCGCGCCTTCGGCGCTGTTGGTCCAACTCACCCGGTGTTCCTCAACCCGGCGGCGATGCCGTTGATCGTTGCGGCAAGGGCGTAGTTCAGATCGTCCGTGTCCTCACCGCGACGTTTACGGCGCAGCAACTCAACCTGAATCAAACTTAACGGATCGACATACGGATTGCGGAGTCGAATCGAACGCGCCAACACCGGGTTCTTCTCGAGTAACGTCGTCTGTCGCGTCAAACGCAGCACTACTGCCTTCGTCCGGTCAAACTCTTCGCACAGCATCGCAAACACTCGCTCTCTCAACGTCGCGTCAGAAACCAACCCGGCATACAAACGCGCAATCGCGAGGTCAGCTTTCGCTAATCCGATCTCAACGTTCGATATAAGTTCGGTGAAGAGTGGAAACCCGTTCATTAATCTTTCCAACAGACTCTTTTCGGCGAAACGTTCCAACGCAAAGCCAACTCCAAACCACGCCGGCACGACATGACGACTCTGCATCCAACCAAACACCCACGGAATCGCGCGCAGATCACCGAGACCACCCCGCGCACTTCGTCGCGTCGGTCGAGAACCAATCCTCACATGTTCCAGTTCCCGCACCGGAGTTGCTTCTTCAAAATAGGTCAGCACGTCGTCGTTCTCCGCGATCTTTTCGCGATAGAACTCAAAGGCGTCGTGAGACATTTGCTCAAGCGCGGCTTCACCTTCATGGTCCAAGTCTTCAACACCGGCGCGAGACAACGCCTCCAGCGACGCCGCGATCATCAATTCGAGGTTTCGCTCGGCGAGCACGCGGTCCGAGTATTTCCAGTTCATCACTTCGCCTTGTTCGGTGATCTTTATGTGGCCCGTAAACGCGCCCTGCGGTTGCGAGATTATCGCGTGATGAGTTGGTCCACCACCGCGCCCAACAGTTCCACCTCGACCATGAAACAACGTGAGCTCTACGTTGCATTCGGCAGCAACCTGATGCAGCGCGCGATGCGCCTTGAAGATTTCCCACGTGCTTGTGAGCATCCCGCCGTCCTTGTTTGAATCGGAGTAACCCAGCATCACTTCCTGCTGCCGGCCCCACGACTCAAGCAAACGTGCGTAGTCCGCACTGGTCCATAAACTCCGGCAGATGGCGGGACAATTGCGCAAATCCTCAATCGACTCAAAAAGCGGCACCGGCATCACACCCGGATCAGATTCATTTGCGATCACCTGCACACCGCTTAACTCCGCCAACGACACCAGCGCCGTGACGTCCGATGCCGACTCTGCTCCGCTAATGACGTAACTACGAATCGCTTCGGATGGATACTCGCGCTTTAAATCACTGACCATCCTCATCGAATCAAGCAAATTTACAGTCTCTTTCGACGGCGCAGGCGGAAGAGCATCCTCGTTCGCTGCCGCCACGTTTGCAAACTCCAGCAAGGCGCGTTTGTGAACTGTCGCATGCTCTCGAACGTCCAGCGTGTGTAAGTGGAAACCAAAAGTGTCTACCTGGCGCAGCAATGGATCGAACAAAGACCGTGCGATACGTTCGCCACCATTGGCGTGAAGACTTTGACGCGCGACGCTTAGATCTTCACGGAACTCAGCGTCATGCCTGTACGCATTCGTGTTGCCCGGCTCCTCGCGCGCGAGGACCAGACGCGCCAACACGTAATCCAGAAAACGCCGGTAAACTTCCTGTGGCGGATGTCTTTTCGGATTGAGCTCAGGCGCCGATACAGTTGCCGCGTAAGAATTGAGCGCCGCTTCGAGCTCGCGCGAGACTGGAACCTGATACGTCGACGGGCTGAGTTGCCAGATCAGATCCTTTACTCGATCGACGTAGTAATCGAGAATTGTTTCGCGCGCGATTTGCAATGCATCGCGCGTGCACGCGGGCGTGACCAAAGGATTGCCATCACGATCGCCGCCAATCCACGAACCGAACCGCAACACTCGAGGCAACGAATTCGCCGCCAGCTCTCCACCATACGCCGCACCGAAATCTTCAGCCAACTCGTCGTACAACGCCGGCAACGTCTCAAACAAAACGCTCGGATAGTAGTCGAGACCCATCCTGATCTCGTCGCGAACACTCGGCTGCCGTCGACGCACTTCATCGGTCTGCCAGAGCGCGGTGATCTCGGCAATGATCGCCTGCTCGTGTTTCTCTGACTCTCGTTCGGTGAGTGGGAGTCGATCTAATTGTTCGAGCTCGGTGGCGATACGTTGGCGTTTGAATAGCACGGTGCGGCGTGCAACTTCGGTGGGATGAGCAGTGAATACAAGTACGACTTCGATCTTCGACAACCAATCGAGTGCTCGCTCTCGCGTGATTCCTGCATCACGCATGCGGCGCAGCGTTCCCAGAAACGATCCTGGTTGGGCCAACAACTCGGGCGATGCCTGGGCAGCGCGGCGACGACGTTTGCGATGATTGGTTTCGGCGAGATTTGTGAGCTCGAAGTAAATGGCAAACGCTTTCGCCATTTGATGTGCTTCAGGCACATCCAGACGACTGACAATTTGCTCCGCACGTTCGATCAGGCGTCGCACGTCCTCTATGTCGGGCCCGGGTTGCGCGTGCAACTCTCGATGTTCAATCAACAACAGTCGCAGCTCTTCGACTGCCGAGAACAGGTCGTCTCCGGCTTGTTCCTTCAATACTTCGCCAAGCAGACGACCGAGCGAACGCACATCGCGGCGCAACGGAGCTTCCTTCAGATCGCGATCCTGACTGGTAAGCTCCGCGAGCCGCGCTGCTTGATCGCCTACATGCCAAAGTCGAGACATAGGTCTAACCACAGATTACACAGATTATAGAATCTGCGTAGTCTGTGGATAAAACCCTTGCGCCTAATTGCCAAGTAAGCGCGAGAGGACAACCGCTCTCGCGAGACCGAAGCTGCCGACCCAGACGACGCCGTTTTCATTCACGTCGAACGGAGTGCTAACTGACGGAAAGTTCGTAAGCACTTTCCCTCCGATCACATCGCCGGTTCGCGCCAGCAGTTGGAGATTGTCGTCGGACGTGCCGACCCAGATTCCCAAACTGTTCGACGAGTTTACGCCACCGACGCCAGGTGTCAGTGCCGCAACCAGGACGACTCGGCCGTCGTTCAGAAGTTTGAAGCTACGAAACGACGAGAACGTCCCGGTCGTGCCCGGCGCGTTCGCCCCGACAAGCGCGAGGGTCGTCGTCTGCTCTCCGTCTCCGCGAAAGAGGCCTCTCGGACTCCCGCCACCTGTCAATGCCGCATCGTAAAGCACCTCACCACGGTCATTGAATTTGATGTTTGCAAACGTAGACCGGCCCGACGCTTCTCCATAAATGCCGCCCTTCGGAGCCGCCTCCAAATGGAGCGCAATAGCAATCACGTTTGTCCCGTCGCCGACGAAAATACCGTCGCGACGCGGGCTGTTCGTCAACGACGCTGTTGATGCGACCTGGCCGTGCCGGTTGATAATAGGATTGCCGAAGTCGCCAAATGTCGCGTCTCCAGGTGCAGGCTGATTGCTGACGAATATCGGCGTGAGTTCGCCACCGTCACCGCGAAAAACACCGAAGTCAGCCTTTCCGCCCGTCATTGCGGAGAAGAACGCGACCTGACCACGTTCATTTATCGAAAGGTCGTCCAGGATCGTGAACGTGCCGCCGGTGGGCGGTGAGACGTCGTCGCGAGCAATAGCAACAGACTCTGTTCCATCGGTGCGAAAGATGCCCTGTGTCGCTGCCGAGTCAGTGATGATTGCACCAAATGCAATCGCGCCATGGTCATTCACGACGTGCTGCGTTGGTATCAAAATGCCGCCGCCGGGCGCGGCATCTCCGTCTTGAGCGAGAGGTACGATCGTTTTTCCGTCACTCTTGAACGGGTTGCTGAAGTTCACGTCGAACACCACGTCACCATTGGGCGTGATGAACGGGTTATTTACCGCCCCGAAGCTCGGGTTACTTCCGAGAGCAACGGTGGAGGTCGTCTTGCCGTCTCCAACGAACACACCGGTTGTGAACGGTGGTCCAACCGACGCATCGAAAGTGACTTGCGAGCTTGCGTTTAATCTGACGTTGGCAAAAGAACCCGGAAGATAGTTGCCGCCGTCGGGAGCCGGGTCACCCGTCGTCGCTATGATTGTATGGCGCACTTCCACTTGTGCGGCTGATGAAATTTCTGCGAATGGCAGTGCCAGCGACGCTGCCACAATAAGACTAATCAGGTACGGAAAAATGCTTTTCATTCCTTCTCCCCTCGAATTAAGTGAACGTCTGGGAATATCGCGCGGAAGTTAGACCAAAGATGTCAGTTCAGTCGTAATCTTAGAGTTATGATTCGGTAAGAAAATAGTGGGTGACACAGTTGGCCCCGAATTTTCCGCGATTCATCACACTGCGGCGACCGTACATAACCAACTGACAGCTTGTTTCGCGACTTTCTGATAGGTTGTTGGAAACACTTGTTCGAGGAGAAAGCCATGTTCACTCGACGCTCACTCTTAGTCGTAATCGTCTTGATCGCCTGTTCTTCAATCATCGCCCGCGCCCAAAACTCCGAAACAGTCATCCCGCTCGAGGGTCTGGACCCGGTGATGCTCTCGCAGGGTAAAGAAGTTCAGGGAGACATGAAGTACAAGGTCACGCGCGGCAAATTCCAATACCTGTTTGCGAACGCGGAGAACAAGGCAGCATTCGAGAAGGAACCGGCTCGTTACGAGATCCAGTTGGACGGCGCGTGCGCACGCATGGGCGCGCCCACTAGCGGAAACCCGGATCTCTATTTCGTCCACAACGGACGCATCTACATTTTTGGATCAGAGGAATGCCAAACGCTTTTCAAGGCCGCACCGGAGAAGTATCTGGAAGTTCCGCCGGCGCCGAAATCGCCGCCGACCGAAGAGATGGTCAAACGCGGACAGGAACTTCTCGCCAAAGCAGTTGAAGCTTTCGGTGGAGGATCGAAATTGGACCAGCTCGTGAGTTTTCAAAAGACGGATCTGCGCGGAAATCAGGTCAAGAATATTTTGACACTCGCGTTTCCTGATTCGCTGCGACAGGAGTCGGTTAGGCCAAATTTCACGCTCGTTTCGGTCATCACGCCCAGCGACGCATTTGTCATGGTAAACAACGGCGCGAGGCCCATGCCGGAAGGCAATCGTGCGGCGATTTATAAGGAACTTTATCACGAGCTTGTCGTGTTGTTTCGAGCGAGGACGCGTTCGGATTTCAAAGTCTCGGCGAGCGGGAATGAATCGATTGATGTTGAACTGCCTGGGTTCACCAGCACGCTCAGCATCGATGCCGGCAGCGGCCGCGTAGTCAGTCAAACATATAAAGGACGCGGACCGGGCGGTGTGTTAGGTCAGATCGTGATCAACTATTCCGACTACCGAACCCTTGATGGTTTGTCGTTGCCATTCAAAACGACGGCGACCTTTGACGGTGAACCATTTGCTCCCCTATCGGCAACGATCGAAACCATAAAGATCAACGGTCAAATCGATCCGTCGAGCTTTAAGAAACCAGCAGAATAGAACAAGTTAGGGGCTTGCCCCCGCTGATCGAGAGGGTAAGAATGATGGGCCAAGCTAAACTGATCGTGCTGGTTGCGCTGTGCTTCGTGCCGGCCACGTCGGCGCTCGCGCAAGATTGGGCACAGTGGGGTGGGCCACACCGCAACTTTATTTCGGAGACCAAAGGTCTCGCGACAACCTGGCCAGCCACAGGACCAAAACGCGTGTGGCAACGAGAGCTGGGCGAAGGTTACTCCGCGATTGCCGTCGAGCACGGAATGCTCTTCACCATGTATCGCAAAGGCGACAACGAAGTCGCCATCGCCCTCGACGCCGCGACCGGCAAAACGGTTTGGGAATACAGCTACGCCGCACCTTTCTCGGCCGAGTACGACATGTCAAACGGGCCTGGCCCACACGCGACGCCTTTGGTCAATGGAAATATGGTTTTCACTTCCGGCGCCACCGGTAAGTTGAACTGTCTCGACAAGCAGACCGGCAAACTCTTGTGGTCACACGATCTAATCAAAGAGTTTCAGGGCACTGTGCGTGTGAACGGTTATTCATGTAGTCCGATCGCTTACAAAGATACGGTTGTAATGATGGTCGGTGGGCCATCCAGCTCACTCGTAGCCTTCAACCGTCAAAATGGGTCGGTGGTCTGGAAGAAGCATGATTTCAGGAATTCAACTTCTTCTCCGATCATCATCAACGTCGACGGCCAGGATCAACTGGTTGCTTTCATGTGGAGCGACATCGTCGGCGTCGATCCCAACAACGGAAACCTGTTATGGAGTCATCCGCATCCGGCCGAGCACGGCTTAAACACGAGCACACCTGTTTGGGGGCCTGACAACTTAC